>NZ_JUPG01000134.1 GCF_001074825.1 Streptococcus pseudopneumoniae | reverse complement strand
CATTAATACCATGGGAAATGGTCAGGACTGGGTTGCGACAGCTTCAAGTCTTGGTGGGGAAACGGGCTCTACACCAAAAGCAGGTGCCATTGTTTCTTTTGTAGGAGGTACACATGGGACACCAGCAGACTATGGTCATGTGGCTTTTGTAGAGAAGGTCTATGATGATGGTTCTTTCCTTGTGTCTGAAACTAACTATGGTGGCAACCCTAACTATACCTTTAGAAAAATCTCTCAAGCAGATAGTGCCATTAGTTTTGCCTATACTACGAAATAGAAGAGTTTACACTTGAAATTTTAGCTATTTTCAGGTAAAATAAATAGTGTAGATGAGTGGTCGGCTCATGGTCAATCTGATAGTAATCTTGGACATAAGGGCCAAGCGG
>NZ_JUPG01000133.1 GCF_001074825.1 Streptococcus pseudopneumoniae | reverse complement strand
GTTCCTTGGTTTTCATTTTTATTGTTCTTAATCAATGCGAGTATGGTTGAAGAATTTCTGTATCGAGAAATTATATGGAATTTGGTGAGAAAATTAGATATTCGAGTTGCGTTGACAAGTGTTTTATTTGCCTTAGTACATCATCCAGGAATCATTCTAGCTTGGTGTTTATATGTTTCACTTGGGATGTTTTTAGGGATGGTACGCTATAAATCTGACTTATGGGGAAGTATGGGGCTACATTTAGTGTGGAACCTACTAGTTTATAGTTTGCTGCTTTTTTAAAATAGGTGATCTGATTTATCTCATAAATCAGTAGTTTTTATAGGATTATTTTTAATTCGGAAACAAAAATTTATTAACAGCATAAAATAAAGAAACTAGGAACATTTTTTCTATTTTTTTAGAAATAAAATGTTGTATAGAAATTCCGAAAGAAATAATCAAATCAAAATAAAAATTAATAAAATAGGTATATATGAACATATTACCAGCGACAAATGTAATTGCAAGACATAAAATACAAATAAAAAGAATAAATAATTGTTATATTTTTATATTTGTTGTTCTGTTATAAAATGAAAGAAATTGGAAACTAGTTTCTAAATCATGAAAAATATTGAAAAAAAAAAAAATAAGTGTTAAAATAAAGAATGTAAACGTTTACTTTAACAAAGGAGAGCTCATATGTTACTACAAAAAGAACTAATTCCAATGATAGAAGCTAACTTACCAAATATGGCATATTCTGAAAAAGACATTGCTATATTCTTCTTAAAACAGCAACCTCTGAATGATTATTCATGTGAGGCGTTGTGCGAATGCCTTAATGTATCCAAAGCGACATTGACTCGATTTGCGAAAAAATGTGGTTTTAAAGGTTTTAGACAATTCATTTTCAAATACCAAGAGATGATTCGTGAGAAAGAAAAGTTAGCATTGTATACAGAGGCTACAGAAAAAGTTTTATCCGACTATGAAGAAATGTTGAGGAAAACTTACTCGGTTCTTGATGAAGTTCAACTTGAGCGTATTGCTGAGATGATAGAAACTGCTGAGCGTGTATATCTTTATGGTAAAGGAAGTTCTGTTCTTGCTTTACAAGAAATGAAGATTAGATTTATGCGTCTCGGAGTCATTGGAGAAGTATTATCAGACGAGGATATGATTTTGTGGAATAGCTTATTACTTAATGAAAATTGCCTTGTCATTGGAGCATCCGTTTCAGGTCAAACTGATATTGTACTAAAAGGTCTTCAAAAAGCTGCGGATAAAGGCGCTAAAACAGTTTTAATGACTACAAGAAAATTTGATGAAAAAGATTGTTTCTTTGATGAACTATTGTTATTAGCTTCGACAAATCATCTCTCGTATGGCAATCGCATATCACCTCAGTTTCCAATACTTTTAATTACAGACTGCTTATTCTCTCATTATCTGGAAAGTCCAGAGAGACAATATTATTACAATCAAACTATTATCCATAAGGAGGAATAATAAAATGAGCCAAATTTGGACTAAAGAAAAATTTATAAGTCAAGTCCATGGTGGAGTCATTGTTTCTTGTCAAGCTTTACTCGGTGAACCCCTTTATAATGAAGAATTTAGCTTGATGCCTTTTATGGCTAAAGCAGCTTTTGAGGCAGGAGCAGTGGGCATTCGCGCAAATTCTGTGCGTGATATTAAAGCAATTCAGAAAGTAGTAGATTTACCAATAATTGGAATTATCAAAAGAGATTATCCACCTCAAGAACCATATATTACTGCTACGATGAAAGAAGTAGATGAACTTGTAGAATGCGGAACAACAGTCATTGCATTTGATGCAACTTTAAGACCAAGATATGATGGCTTAGTTGTCAGTGAATTTATCAAAAAAATAAAAGAAAAATATCCTAATCAATTGTTGATGGCGGATGTAAGTAATTTTGATGAAGGTCTCTATGCATTTAAATCAGGCGTTGATTTTGTTGGTACAACATTATCAGGCTACACAAGTACCAGTGTACAATCAGATGAGCCTGATTTTGAACTAATGAAAAAATTGGCTGATTTTAATATTCCGGTAATTGCCGAAGGAAAAATTCATTATCCAGAACAATTAAAAAAAGCTTATAGTTTAGGTGTTACCAGTGTTGTCATTGGTGGAGCGATTACACGTCCAAAAGAAATTGCTCAGCGATTTATTAATGTCATCAAATAAAAAACAATATAAAGGAGAAATCTGATGAAAGATTTAACTAAATACAAAGGCGTTATTCCTGCATTTTATGCTTGCTATGATGAAAAAGGTGAAATTAGCCAAGAACGTGTAAAATCTCTGGTGCAATATTTCATTGACAAAGGTGTAAAAGGTATCTATGTAAATGGTTCTTCAGGTGAATGTATTTACCAAAGTGTAGAAGATCGTAAACAAATTATTGAAGCTGTTATGGAAGTTGCTAAAGGTAAATTAACAGTTATCAACCATGTTGCATGTAATAACACGAAAGATAGTATTGAATTGGCAAAACATTCAGAAAGTGTTGGAGTCGATGCTATTGCTGCTATCCCACCTATTTACTTCAAATTGCCAGAATATTCAATCGCAGCATATTGGAATGCAATGAGTGAAGCTGCGCCAAATACAGATTTTATCATTTATAATATTCCACAATTGGCAGGGGTTGCGTTGACTGGTAGTTTGTATGCAACAATGCGTCAAAATCCTCGTGTGATTGGAGTTAAAAATTCTTCTATGCCTGTACAAGATATTCAAATGTTTGTAGCTGCAGGTGGAGAAGATTACATTGTATTTAATGGTCCAGACGAACAATATCTTGGTGGTCGCTTGATGGGAGCAGAAGCTGGTATTGGTGGTACTTATGGCGTTATGCCAGATTTGTTCTTGAAATTGGAAAGTTTGATTCAAGAACGAGATTTAGATACTGCTAAAAAACTTCAATATGCTATCAATGAAGTTATCTATAAGATGGTATCAGGTAAGGCAAATATGTATGCTGTAGCAAAAGAGGTTTTGCGTCTAAATGAAAAACTTGATTTAGGTTCTGTTCGTCAACCCTTAGAAGCATTGGCAGAAGGTGACTTGGAAGTTGCAAAACAAGCAGCAAAACTTATTCAACAAGCACGAAAAGAATTTTTATAATAAATAAAATCAATATGGAGATATGTTATGGGCACAACAGGATTTACAATAATTGACTTAATTATCTTGATTGTTTATTTACTTGCGGTGTTGGTTGCGGGTATCTATTTCTCTAAAAAAGAGATGAAAGGAAAAGAGTTCTTTAAAGGAGATGGTTCGGTTCCTTGGTATGTTACTTCGGTATCCATTTTTGCCACAATGCTCAGTCCGATTTCCTTCTTGGGACTCGCTGGTAACTCTTATGCAGGTAGCTGGATTTTATGGTTTGCTCAATTAGGGATGGTTGTAGCTATTCCACTGACAATTCGTTTTATCTTACCTATCTTTGCACGGATAGACATCGATACGGCATATGATTACTTGGATAAACGTTTTAATTCTAAAGCACTTCGTATTATTTCAGCACTCTTGTTTATTATTTATCAATTGGGACGTATGTCTATCATTATGTACCTCCCATCAGCTGGTTTATCAGTATTGACAGGAATTGACATCAATATTTTGATTATTTTGATGGGTGCAATTGCAATTGTTTATTCTTATACTGGTGGTCTAAAATCCGTATTATGGACAGACTTTATTCAAGGTGTGGTTCTGATTAGTGGTGTCGTTGTAGCTTTATTTGTACTGATGGCTAATATTAAAGGTGGCTTTGGTGCAGTAGCAGAAACATTAGCAAACGGGAAATTCCTTGCTGCAAATGAAAAACTTTTCGATCCTAACTTGCTTTCAAACTCCATCTTCTTAATTGTGATGGGTTCAGGTTTTACAATCTTGTCTTCCTATGCTTCATCTCAAGATTTGGTTCAACGTTTTACTACAACACAAAATATTAAGAAACTTAATAAAATGTTGTTCACAAATGGTGTCTTGTCACTTGCAACTGCAACAGTCTTTTACTTGATCGGTACAGGCTTGTACGTATTCTATCAAGTACAAAATGCAGGTAGTGCAGCTAGCAATATCCCTCAAGACCAAATCTTTATGTACTTTATTGCATACCAGTTACCAGTAGGTGTCACAGGTTTGATTTTGGCAGCGATTTATGCAGCAGCTCAATCAACTATTTCAACAGGTTTGAACTCTGTTGCAACTTCGTGGACATTGGATATTCAAGATGTCATTTCTAAAAATATGTCAGACGATCGTCGTACGAAAATTGCACAATTCGTATCTCTAGCAGTAGGTTTATTCTCAATTGTTGTTTCCATTATCATGGCTCATTCAGATATTAAATCTGCATACGAATGGTTCAATAGTTTCATGGGACTTGTACTTGGTCTACTTGGTGGTGTATTCATTCTTGGTTTTGTTTCTAAAAAAGCAAATAAACAAGGTGCTTATGCAGCGCTGATTGTATCAACCATCGTTATGGTATTTATTAAATACTTCCTTCCTCCAACAGCTGTTAGCTACTGGGCATATTCATTGATTTCAATTTCTGTATCAGTAGTGTCAGGTTATATTGTATCTGTTCTTACTGAAAATAAAGTATCTGCACCTAAATATACAACGATTCATGATATTTCAGAAATTAAAGCGGATTCAAGTTGGGAAGTTCGTCACTAGTCACTAATAGAAAAGAGAAAATAAAATGATTATTTCTGAACAATCTGATTTTAGACGATATGCTTCTGTCAATAAACATTTTTCAAAAGTATGTGATTTTTTAGAAAATACAAATTTGACAGATTTAGTTGATGGAAAAATTGATATTGACGGGGAAAATGTTTTTGCAAATTGTATGACTTATCTAGCTGATGGAGTTCCAGGAGATATTTTTGAAACTCATAAGAAATATTTAGATATTCATATTGTTGTTGAAAATACAGAAAAAATGGCAGTAACTTCCCCAGTTCGTGCTCAGTCACGTGTACCTTTTAGCGAAGAGAAGGATATTGCTTTTTACGATAGCAAAGACTATCAAATTGTTGAATTGCTTCCAGGGAATATGTTGGTGACTTTTGAAGAAGATCTTCACCAACCAAAGATTCATTGCAATGATGAAACTGTTAAAAAACTTGTTATCAAAGTTTTAAATGAGGAAAAATAAAATGAAAAAAAATATTAAACAATATGTAACCTTAGGTACTGTAGTGGTATTATCAGCATTTGTTGCTAACTCAGTTGCAGCTCAGGAGACTGAAACTTCTGAAGTATCAACACCAGAGTTGGTGCAACCTGTTTCACCAACGACTTCGATTTCGGAAGTACAAAATAAATCGGGTAACTCTTCGGAAGTTACTGTACAACCTCGAACAGTTGAAACTACTGTTAAGGATCAATCTTCCACAGCGGATGCGATTTCGGGAGTACAACCTAAAACGGATAATTCTTCGGAAGTTACTGTACAACCTCGAACAGTCGAAACTACTGTTAAGGATCCATCTACTACAGCGGAAGAAACTCCTGTCTTAGAAAAAAATAATGTTACTTTAACAGGGGGCGGAGAAAATGTTACTAATGAGTTAAAGGATAAACTTACTAGCGGTGACTTTACTGTAGTGATTAAGTACAATCAGTCTAGTGAGAAAGGTTTACAAGCTTTGTTTGGAATATCTAATTCTAAACCCGGTCAACAAAATAGTTATGTAGATGTATTCCTTAGAGACAATGGTGAGTTGGGGATGGAAGCGCGTGATACTTCTTCCAATAAAAATAACCTAGTATCCAGACCTGCTTCAGTTTGGGGTAAGTACAAACAAGAGGCTGTGACTAACACTGTTGCAGTAGTAGCAGATTCAGTCAAAAAAACATATTCTTTATATGCAAATGGTACAAAAGTAGTAGAAAAGAAAGTGGATAACTTCCTAAACATCAAGGATATTAAAGGTATTGATTACTATATGCTTGGGGGAGTGAAACGTGCAGGAAAAACGGCGTTTGGTTTTAACGGAACACTAGAAAATATCAAATTCTTTAATAGTGCATTGGATGAAGAAACTGTTAAAAAGATGACAACAAACGCTGTTACTGGACATTTAATTTATACGGCTAATGATACAACAGGTTCTAACTATTTCCGTATTCCAGTTCTGTATACTTTTAGCAATGGTCGGGTATTTTCAAGCATTGACGCTCGTTACGGTGGAACTCATGATTTCTTGAATAAAATTAATATTGCTACAAGTTATAGTGATGATAATGGTAAGACATGGACTAAACCAAAATTAACATTGGCATTCGATGATTTTGCGCCAGTACCATTAGAATGGCCTCGTGAAGTTGGTGGACGTGACTTACAAATCAGCGGTGGTGCAACCTATATTGACTCTGTTATTGTTGAAAAAAAGAACAAACAAGTACTCATGTTTGCTGATGTGATGCCTGCTGGAGTAAGTTTTAGAGAAGCTACTAGAAAAGATTCAGGTTATAAACAAATTAATGGTAATTATTACCTTAAATTAAAGAAACAAGGTGATACTGATTACAATTATACTATTCGTGAGAATGGTACTGTATACGACGATCGTACCAACAGACCAACTGAATTTTCAGTAGATAAAAAATTCGGTATTAAACAAAATGGTAATTATTTGACGGTAGAGCAATATTCGGTTTCATTTGAAAATAATAAAAAGACTGAATATCGTAATGGGACTAAAGTCCATATGAATATCTTCTACAAAGATGCATTGTTTAAAGTAGTGCCAACGAACTATATTGCATATGTTTCTAGCAATGATCATGGCGAATCTTGGTCTGCACCAACTTTATTACCTCCTATAATGGGACTTAATCGGAATGCGCCATATTTAGGTCCTGGACGTGGAATCATTGAAAGCTCAACTGGACGTATTCTTATTCCGTCTTACACTGGTAAAGAGTCTGCGTTCATTTATAGTGACGATAATGGAGCATCTTGGAAAGTTAAAGTAGTGCCACTTCCTTCTAGTTGGTCAGCAGAAGCACAATTTGTAGAATTGAGTCCAGGAGTAATTCAAGCATATATGCGTACAAATAATGGTAAAATTGCATATTTAACAAGTAAAGACGCAGGTACTACTTGGAGTGCACCGAAATATTTGAATTTTGTTTCAAATCCAAGTTATGGAACACAATTATCAATCATCAATTATAGCCAATTGATTGATGGTAAAAAGGCTGTCATTTTAAGTACTCCAAACTCCACAAATGGTCGTAAACACGGACAAATTTCGATTGGTCTAATTAATGATGATAACACAATTGATTGGCGTTATCATCACGATGTTGATTATAGTAACTATGGATACTCATATTCAACATTGACAGAGTTACCAAATCATGAAATTGGATTGATGTTTGAAAAATTTGATTCATGGTCTCGTAATGAACTTCATATGAAAAATGTTGTACCATATATAACATTTAAGATTGAAGATTTGAAAAAGAATTAAAGCTGAAATTTAAAAATATATAGAAAGAGGATAAAAATTATGGTAAATTACGGTATTGTTGGAGCTGGATATTTTGGAGCTGATTTGGCTCGCTCAATGAACAAAATTGAAGATGCAAAAGTGGTTGCGGTATTTGACCCAAATCATGGAGAAGAAGTTGCTCAAGAGTTGGGATCAGATGTTTGTGCAAGTTTAGATGAACTTGTAGCACGTGAAGATATTGATTGTGTGATTGTAGCTTCACCTAGCTACCTTCACCGTGAACCTGTTGTGAAAGCTGCTCAACATGGCAAACACGTATTTTGTGAAAAGCCAATTGCATTGTCTTATGAAGATTGTAAAGCCATGGTTGACGCATGTAAAGAAAATAATGTTATCTTTATGGCTGGCCACATCATGAACTTCTTTAACGGTGTACACCATGCTAAAGAATTGATTACTCAAGGTAAAATCGGTAAAGTTCTTTATTGCCATGCCGCTCGTACAGGTTGGGAAGAACAACAACCTACTGTATCATGGAAGAAACTTCGTTCTCAATCTGGAGGACATTTGTACCACCATATTCATGAATTAGATTGCATTCAGTTTATCATGGGAGGACTTCCTGAAAAAGCGACAATGGTAGGAGGCAATGTATATCATAAAGGTGAAAACTTTGGTGATGAAGATGATATGCTCATTGTAAACCTAGAATACTCTGATGATCGTTATGCTGTTTTGGAATATGGTAATGCTTTCCGTTGGGGTGAACACTACGTCTTGATTCAAGGAACTGAAGGAGCTATCAAACTTGACTTGTTCAATACTGGAGGTACTCTTCGTGTTAAAGGCGAAGGAGAATCACACTTCTTAGTTCATGAAACTCAAGAGGAAGATGATGACCGTACAGCTATCTATACCGGTCGTGGTATGGATGGAGCAATTGCTTACGGTAAACCAGGAGTACGTTGCCCATTATGGTTGCAAACATGTATTGATAAAGAAATGGAATATCTACATGACATCATTAAAGGTGGAGAAATTACAGAAGAATTTGAAAAACTTCTCAATGGTGTAGCTGCTTTAGAATCAATTGCTACCGCTGATGCATGTACTTTATCAGTTAAAGAAGATCGAAAAGTAAGTCTTTCAGAAATCACAAATGCTTAACTTTTGTAAAACAGAATAGTAAATTCTTGTCATTATATAATTTCTAAAGTTCTGTGATACAACTCATTGAATAAAGAAATAGAGATGGGACTGGGATAATGCCCAGTCCCATTTTTTATCAAAAAGTAATGAGATCAAAAATGTGGGAGTGTTGAAATGAAGATTATAGGTATCGATATTGGCGGAACAACAATTAAGGCAGATTTATACGATGAGTTTGGAACGAGTTTAAATCATTTCAAAGAGATAGAAACAATTATTGACTATGATTTGGGAACGAATCAGATATTAAATCAGGTCTGTGATTTAATTGGTGAATATATTTTAAATCATTCAATTGATGGTGTTGGGATTTCCACTGCTGGAGTTGTTAATGCTAATACAGGAGAAATCATCTATGCAGGCTATACAATACCAGGGTATATCGGAGTAAATTTTACTTCCGAAATAGAAAAACGTTTTGGGTTGTATACTTTTGTTGAAAATGATGTTAATTGTGCTGCATTAGGTGAATTGTGGAAGGGACAAGCCAAAGATAAGAAAAATGTAGTAATGGTTACTATTGGAACGGGTATAGGAGGCAGTATTATTGTCAATGGACAAATTGTTAACGGATTTAACTATACTGCTGGTGAAGTAGGCTATATTCCTGTAGGTAATTCGGATTGGCAAAGCATAGCCTCAACAACCGCATTGATTCATTTATATCAAAAAAAGAGCTTGAAAACTAATCAAACTGGACGTACTTTCTTTACTGATTTAAGATCTGGAGATAAAGTCGCTGAAGAAACTTTTGAAATTTTTGTAGAAAATCTAACAAAAGGTTTATTAGCGATTTCTTATCTACTTAATCCAGAAATTCTCATATTAGGAGGTGGGATTCTGGATAGTAAGGATATTTTGTTACCTGAAATTCAAAGTTCTTTAGCTAAAAATGCAATTGATAATAGGTTTTTGCCTAAAAATCTTGTGGCAGCTACATTAGGAAATGAAGCTGGTCGTATAGGAGCTGTAAAAAATTTCTTAGATAGAATTTCTAATAAATAGTATGAAAGATAAGGAGGTGTCACAATGACTAACTCTGTATTTTCGACAATGCAAGATATTGAGAATGTTGCAACCGATATTATAAAATCATATGATAATGAGATTTATACTTATAAAGCTGTTTCCCAAGAAGAATTGGAAAAACTAGAAAAAAGTTATGATGAAAAAAGTCACGAAGAATTAGTTTCAATTGAAAGCAATTTAGAAATGAAACAACAGAACCTTATTGATGAGGTTAATAAAACAATCAAGGAAAATGATGCAAATATTCAGTATATTTCATCAAGTAGGAGAGGAGAATTTGTAGAAAAAATTATTGGTAGGGTGGTAGAAAAATATGGCCATTAGTCAGATGAAAAGAATTTCTCTACTATTTTCTAAAAGTAGTCTTGATGATGTTTTAAAAACTATTCAAGAACTAGAGTCAGTGCAGTTCCGTGATTTAAAGGTTCAGGATAACTGGTCAGAAGCTCTAGAAAAAGATGAAGTTGTATTTCCAACTATTCAAATTTTTCATACTTCTAATTCCAATCATGGGGTTATTGAGGGAAATGATGCCTTGACTTATTTGATGAATCAACAACAACATTTAGAAGCAACTGTAGAGAAATTACAAGAATACCTACCGAAAGAAAACACGTTTAAATTATTGCAGCAACCTCCGATAACTACCTCTTATGAAGAATTAGAGAAATTTGGTAAAGCTAATGTTGCTGAGGGTGTTCTTAAAAAAGTGAATCATCAAATTAATAGAGTTCATGAATTAGAAAGACACATTCAAAGTAATAATGAGGAAATAGAGCGATTAATAAAGTGGGAAAAATTAGAAATTGTTCCTGCAAATTTACAACAATTTTCTTTCTGTAAAGGAAAAGTCGGAACAATTCCAAGGACTGAAGATAATCGCTTATACAATAGTCTTTTAGAAAACAATATTGAAGTTCAAGAAATATTTTCTAATGATAGAGAGTACGGTGTTGTTGTTTTCTATCAGTCTAGTTACTCTATAGATTTTGATGAATACTTATTTGAACCATTTGATTATTCTAGAAAGGAATTACCGAAGCAGCGAGTAGTAGATTTAGATCAAGAAAACATGCAGTTAATAACTGAAAAAGAGAATATTATCGCATCGTTGCAAGATTCAAAGAAATATTTGATAGATTTACAATGGCAAATAGACTATATTTTATCTATCTATGCTCGTCAAATCTCTAAGAATAACTTTTTGTGCACTCCGCATCTAGTTGCATTAGAAGGATGGATAGAAGAAACTCGTATTTTATATTTTATAAAAGTTATGGATGAGCGTTTTGGACATTCTATTTATATTTATGAATCGGAAACATTGACGGATAATCAAGATGAAATACCTATCAAATTAACGAATCATTCTTTAATTGAACCATTTGAATTATTGACAGAAATGTATGCTCTGCCCAAATATTATGAGAAAGATCCTACACCTGTATTAGCACCATTTTACTTTACATTTTTTGGAATGATGGTTGCTGATTTAGGCTATGGTTTACTATTGTTTTTAGGAACAATGTTAGCATTAAAAATTTTTCATCTACCTTCAGCAACTAAGAGATTTTTAAAATTCTTTAATATATTAGGGGTAGCAGTTTCAATTTGGGGTGGAATCTATGGCTCATTTTTTGGATATGAGTTGCCATTTCATCTGATATCTACAACCTCTGATGTCATGACTATATTAGTAGTGTCAGTTGTGTTTGGGTTTATTACAGTATTTGCAGGTTTGTTAGCTTCAGGACTACAAAAAGTAAGAATGAAGAAATATGCAGAAGCATATAATTCAGGATTTGCGTGGTGTGTTATTCTGCTTGGCTTGTTATTTATTGCTGTTGGAATGTTGATGCCTGATATGAGACCGTTATTTGTATTAGGGAAATGGGTATCTATTTTTAATGCTGTGGGTATTTTGATTGTTTCTATTATTCAATCCAAAAGCTTGTCAGGTATTGGAGCAGGATTGTTTAATCTATATAACATTTCATCTTATATAGGTGATTTAGTTAGTTTCACTCGATTGATGGCATTAGGATTATCTGGAGCAAGTATAGCATCAGCTTTCAATTTAATTGTTGGTTTGTTTCCGGGAATATTGGCTAAACTGACAATTGGATTAGTATTATTCATTCTTTTACATGCGATCAATATTTTTCTATCGTTACTATCAGGATATGTTCATGGAGCACGTCTGATATTTGTTGAATTTTTTGGTAAGTTTTATGAGGGTGGAGGAAAACCATTTCAACCTTTGAAGGCTTCTGAGAAATATATTAAGGTTATTACAAAGAATTAATGGAGGATATATATAATGGAACATTTAGCAACTTATTTTTCAACCTATGGAGGAGCTTTTTTCGCTGCATTGGGAATTGTATTGGCGGTTGGATTAAGCGGTATGGGGTCTGCTTATGGAGTTGGTAAGGCTGGGCAATCTGCCGCAGCTTTACTGAAAGAACAGCCTGAAAAGTTTGCCTCAGCTTTGATATTGCAATTATTGCCCGGAACACAAGGATTATATGGTTTTGTTATTGGAATTTTAATTTGGTTGCAATTAACTCCAGAACTTCCTTTAGAAAAAGGCGTTGCTTATTTCTTTGTAGCTCTTCCAATTGCTATTGTAGGATACTTTTCAGCTAAGCATCAAGGAAATGTAGCAGTAGCGGGAATGCAAATCTTGGCTAAAAGACCAAAAGAATTCATGAAGGGAGCAATTTTAGCTGCCATGGTAGAAACCTATGCAATTCTTGCTTTTGTCGTATCATTCATTTTGACCCTTCGTGTATAAGAAATAAATTTGCAATTCAAAGGAGGTGTCTAAATGAGCAATTTAGAAAACTTACGAGAGTCTGTTATTGAACAAGCTCATGAAAAAGGGCGTATGAAATTATTGGATTCCAAAAAGAAGATTGATGATGAATTTGAAATGCAAAAGTCGCTCATTATAAAGAAAAAAGAAGCTGAACATGAACGAAAGTTAAAAGAATTGCAACAGAAATATCAAATAATTTTTCAACAATTAAAAAATAAGGAACGCCAATCAACGTTAGTATCAAAACAGAAAATATTAAAAGAACTTTTTCAATCTGCTTTACTAGAAATGGAATCTTGGAGTGCAGATAAAGAAATGGAGTTCATCTATCGAATTCTGGAACAATATTCACAACAAGAGGTCATAGTAACTTTTGGGGAACGGACTTTAGCTAAATTCAATTTGGAACAATTAGAGAAATTGAAATTCTCTTTTCCAAATTATTTATTTAGTGAACAACCTATCTCAAATGAATCAGGCTTACTTATTTCAATAGGTAAAATTGATGATAACTATTTGTATAAAACATTAATTGGATCGATTTCTAAGGAAGAAAGTTCAAGTATCGCAAATCAAATTTTTATCAATTAAGGATGAAATTGGCTAATCCTTCTTAGAAATTTGGAGTATTCCAATAAAATTAGAAAGGTATTTTATGGATACTAATCTTTTTTCAAAAATAAATACGACGATTTCGGTAAAAGAAAACGATTTTATTACAGAAGAAAAATTTCAAAAAATTATACAATCCAAAGATACGGAAACATTGGCATTTATCTTAGAATCAACTCCCTATCATTTATCGATTGA
>NZ_JUPG01000132.1 GCF_001074825.1 Streptococcus pseudopneumoniae | reverse complement strand
CGCAAGTACGTCAGCAAGCACATCGGCTTCAACGAGCGCAAGCACATCAGCAAGTACATCAGCCTCAACGAGCGCAAGTACGTCAGCAAGCACGTCAGCAAGCACGTCAGCTTCAACAAGTGCAAGTACGTCAGCAAGTACGTCAGCGTCAACAAGCGCAAGCACATCGGCAAGCACATCAGCCTCAACAAGTGCAAGTACGTCGGCTAGCACGTCAGCCTCAACAAGTGCAAGCACA
>NZ_JUPG01000131.1 GCF_001074825.1 Streptococcus pseudopneumoniae | reverse complement strand
TTGAAGGTATTACTGTATCTAAAAATTCCAACTTCTGATTTTCTTCAGCTATCAGTCGTAAAGTTTGATAAGCGACAACAGACCTTTTTAATCCCTCCATAGATACCAAACGAACATCTGATAGACTTTGTTGATGAAGTTCGTAATAGCTCATCAAGTCGATGAACGATTCACAAAAGACTAGTCTATTGGGGTGACCAATATCAAAGGATATTCCAACATGTCCATGGCTCCCTTTTAGAATCGTTTTCAACCTCTCTCTTGGAAGAGAATGTTTCTTATAAATCCCTTGTAAGCTTGCTGCCTGCATCTTGTGACGATGATTAAAGCTTTTAAAAACAATAACAGGTTCAACTGTTTCATTTGTTTTCCA
>NZ_JUPG01000130.1 GCF_001074825.1 Streptococcus pseudopneumoniae | reverse complement strand
TTGAAGGTATTACTGTATCTAAAAATTCCAACTTCTGATTTTCTTCAGCTATCAGTCGTAAAGCTTGATAAGCAACAACAGATCTTTTTAATCCCTCCATAGATACCAAACGAACATCAGTTAGACTTTGTTGATGAAGTTCGTAATAGCTCATCAAGTCGATAAACGATTCACAAAAGACCAGTCTATTTGGTTTACCAATGTCAAAGGATATTCCAACATGTCCATGGCTTCCTTTTAGAATCGTTTTTAACCTCTCTCTTGGAAAAGAGTGATTCTTATATATCCCTTGTAAGCTTGCTGCCTGCAGCTTGTGACGATGATTAAAGCTTTTAAAAACAATAACAGGTTCAACTGTTTCATTTGTTTTCCA
>NZ_JUPG01000129.1 GCF_001074825.1 Streptococcus pseudopneumoniae | reverse complement strand
ATTCTGAAAGATTTGGGTTGTCAATCTTCTAGAATAGTAGTTTACCAATGAATTTTGTTGAAAGATTCCTTGTTTTATGGTAGTCTAAAGTAAAAGAAAGCCTTTTCATTGTATTTGTATCTTTAATCTGACTTGCTTTAGGTCTAGAATAAGGATAGATCTTTTTGGGATTTTAAATAACAATTATATTTTCACTTGCAAAAAATGTATTTGAACTCTATCTAATGTAGAAGAAGGAAATATCATGAAACGTTTATGACTTGTTGGAAAGAGAATGTGAGCTAAAAATGGATTTAGGAGTAGGTAGATGAGTAATCTAGAATCAATTCGTAAAGCGCATATCATCGTGTGGAGTGCCTATCTATTTTTATCATTAAGGGCGCCGCTAATTAGCAGCACAGAGTATTTCTTGCTTATTTTTTTAGCATTTCTCTATTCAATAGTATCGTTACCTATATACTCTGTGAAGAATAAAATAGTATCCATTTGTCTGGCTATAAACTCAATTCTGTTAATGAGTTTTCCAATTTTAATCAATAAATTTTTCCCAAGAAATGTTTCTACTTATATCGTATTAATAAGTATTTTTATCCTGGAGTTCTTAATCTTTAATATAATTGGTAAAGATTTTGACACTAGATTAGCTAATGAATATAGGAAAATCAGTCAGTTTAAAAGTAAGATATCTCAATCTCCTTGGATAAAATATTTAGAGATTTCTAGTTTTATATTAACTATATTTCCATTTATTCTTCATGGTACAGTTGATAATCATGTATTGACTCTTATCTTTTTGATAAAAATTTGTGTAGATATGACGATAAAGGTTCTATTAAACAGAATTTTTAAGACAAGTAAGGTAATGAAAAGGAGGATATTTTCTCTTTTTGTACTAGATTTGATGGTCTATATATTTTTAAGTTATGTTTTAGTGATACAAACAGACGGATATCTGTTTTCAATTCTACTAATTTTTTCTAATTTTTCACTTCCCTTTATCAGAGAAAAAGAGTATGAATTATTTAAAAACAAGAAATGAGATAGATATGGTTAAATCTTAGTTCTCTTTAAACTCAAATCAGGTAGAGAAAGGATATTTTATCTAGGTAACAAAGTGCTTTAAACGCAGTCGACGATTACTAATTAGAGAACTATCCTAACCATGCAACATTAAAGAGGAGAAATCTTATGAAACTCGTATCACCAAATAATTATGTTACTATTGAGTAAGAAGAGATGAGATGTCTTGATGGGGGATTATCTCTACATAAAGACGGGAGAATGTTACAGTAAACGTAGTCAATGCTTATTTTATGGGGAATTAAATATGTTTAAACTAAGTGATAAAGCCAGAATAATATTTGCTATTATAGGAGCGAGTTCCATATTAGTCAACATGTATCTTATTCCTCTTATTAAAACTGAGAATAAATTTTGGGAAATACTTTTATTTATATTAGGTGTATTGCTAATTGGAATTTCATTACTTATTCCAAAAAAATAAATTTTGGAATAGTATTAGTGAGTAGGTAAACATTTATTGATTGGATTTTTTAATGCTATTGATGAATGTGATGGAAAAGTGACAATAAATTAAGGACAGGATGATAGCATTATGATGGTTGTTTTCATTTTGATGGTTGTGGTATTTCTGTATTATAAAATTACAGAGTATTTTCAGAATAGTTATATTGACTGTATACTATTTTTAACATTGCTGATTTCTCATTTGATATGGGATTACTATTTTTTACCCATTGAAGTCTTAGTAGCATTAAGTGGAGTAAATTTGTTGTCAAGATTTTTCAAAAAAAAGAGAAGCCAATAGATTTACTAATGAATTATTAAGACGAAAAGTAAAATTGGGATATTTAAAATGAAACATTTTTTTGCAGGATTTGGTGAAATAAACTTTATAAATTATCTTTTGTATATATGTGTAGGACTAGCCCCTCTTTTTCATATGTATGTCATAGATTCGGAAATGAGTTTTGTGAAAATAGTGTTATCTATTTTGGGAATTATATTTGTATGTTTGGGAATTATATTTGTATGTATTTTAACTATTGTTCGAATTTATAGAAGATTTTTCTATAATAAAAATAAACTTGATTAGAATAGTATGGGTTAGTTAATCAATTAGAACTATTATTCTTTGTGGTACTATACTACTTTTAAGTTTTAACATTGAACAGCTGGCTGAAGTGAAAGTTATTTATCTTAGGAAGGAAACTCAATGCCATACAAATTTCTACTTTTCGACCTCGACCACACCTTGCTTGATTTTGATGCTGCTGAGGATGTGGCTTTGACTCAACTCTTAAAAGAAGAAGGGGTTACAGATATTCAGGCTTATAAAGACTATTATGTTCCTATGAACAAGGCTCTCTGGAAGGACTTGGAGCAAAAGAAAATTAGTAAACAAGAGCTGGTTAACACGCGCTTTTCTCGTTTATTTGCTCACTTTGGACAGGAAAAAGACGGTAGTTTTTTAGCCCAGCGTTACCAATTTTACCTTGCCCAACAGGGACAAACGATTTCGGGAGTTCATGAACTCTTAGACTGCCTCATTGAGCGAGATTATGAGCTGTATGCTGCGACAAATGGAATAACGGCCATTCAGACAGGTCGTTTGGCTCAATCGGGTCTAGCACCTTATTTCAATCAAGTCTTTATCTCTGAACAATTGCAAACACAAAAGCCTGATGCTCTCTTTTATGAAAAGATTGGTCAGCAGATTACAGGGTTTAGCAAAGAGAAAGCTCTGATGATTGGAGATTCTCTAACCGCCGACATTCAAGGTGGCAATAACGCTGGGATTGACACTATCTGGTACAACCCTCATCACCTCGAAAATCACACACAAGCCCAGCCGACTTACGAAGTCCATTCTTATCAAGACTTGCTGGATTGCTTAGATAAACTGTAAAAAGTGGTTTCCATAGCCACTTTTTGCTATAATAGAGGCAGTAAAAACGAAGGAGTCGGCTATGGAACACTCGTCTTGGCATGCTTTGATTAAGGAGCAATTACCTGAGGGTTATTTTGGGAAAATCAATCAGTTTATGAATCAGGTCTATGCTCAGGGGACTATTTATCCACCCAAGGAAAAGGTTTTTCAAGCTCTCTTGACAACACCGCTTGAAGACGTTAAGGTGGTCATTCTAGGGCAAGACCCCTATCACGGACCAGGGCAAGCTCAGGGCTTGAGTTTTTCTGTCCCTGACTCTATTCCAGCTCCGCCGTCCTTGCAAAATATCTTGAAGGAATTGTCAGACGATATCGGCGTTAAGAAATCTCATGATTTGACAGCTTGGGCTGAACAAGGAGTCTTGCTTCTTAATGCTTGTTTGACGGTTCCTGCTGGACAGGCCAATGGTCATGCTGGTCAAATCTGGGAGCCTTTTACTGATGCTGTGATTCAGGTGGTCAATCATCTAGATAGACCAGTCGTTTTTGTACTCTGGGGCGCTTATGCACGTAAGAAGAAGACCTTGGTTACCAATCCTCATCACTTGGTTATCGAATCAGCCCATCCCAGTCCTTTATCTGTTTACAGAGGATTTTGGGGTTCCAAGCCTTTTTCCAAGGCCAATGCATTCTTGAAAGAGACAGGACAAGAGCCAATTGATTGGCTTAGATAAGGAGAAAATATGCCTCAGTTAGCGACGATTTGCTACATTGATAACGGGAAAGAACTACTCATGCTTCATCGCAATAAAAAGCCAAATGATGTCCATGCGGGTAAATGGATTGGTGTGGGTGGTAAGCTAGAGAGAGGAGAGACGCCTCAGGAGTGCGCGGTGCGTGAAATCCTCGAAGAGACAGGACTGAAAGCAAAGCCAGTTCTAAAAGGTGTTATCACTTTTCCTGAATTTACACCAGATTTAGACTGGTACACCTATGTTTTTAAGGTAACAGAGTTTGAAGGTGACTTGATTGACTGCAATGAGGGGACGCTGGAATGGGTTCCCTATGACGAGGTTTTGAGTAAGCCGACTTGGGAAGGGGATCATACCTTTGTTGGGTGGCTTTTAGAAGATAAACCCTTCTTTTCAGCCAAGTTTGTTTATGATGGGGGTAAATTGTTGGACACCCAAGTTGATTTTTATGAATAAAGGAGAAAGCAGATGCTACTAATCAAAAATGGTCGTGTAATGGATCCCAAGTCTGGTTTGGATCAAGTGTGTGATGTCTTAGTTCAAGATGGGAAAATTGTCAAAATTGCGCCTGAGATTAAAGAAGAAGGAGCAGAGATGATTGATGCTAGTGGTCTTGTAGTTGCTCCTGGCTTGGTCGATATTCATGTTCATTTCCGTGAACCTGGTCAAACTCATAAGGAAGATATTCACACAGGTGCTCTTGCAGCCGCTGCAGGTGGCTTTACAACGGTTGTCATGATGGCTAATACTAGTCCAACTATTTCAGACGTAGAGACTTTGCAAGAAGTTCTCCAGTCAGCTACCAAGGAGAAGATTAATGTTAAGACGGTTGCGACCATTACTAAGAATTTTAATGGCCAAGATTTGACTGACTTTAAGGCGCTTTTAGTAGCTGGTGCGGTTGGTTTCTCAGACGACGGTATCCCACTTGAAAGCAGCAAAGTTGTCAAGGAAGCCATGGAGGAAGCTAAAAAGCTTAATACCTTTATTAGTCTTCATGAAGAAGATCCAGGTTTGAACGGTGTTCTTGGCTTTAATGAAAATATCGCTAAAGAACATTTCCATATCTGTGGTGCGACTGGAGTGGCTGAGTATGCTCTGATGGCGCGTGATGTCATGATTGCCTATGCAACCAAGGCCCATGTTCATATTCAACATTTGTCTAAGGAAGAAAGTGTTAAAGTAGTTGAGTTTGCTCAAGGTTTGGGTGCGCAAGTCACAGCAGAAGTAGCGCCACAGCATTTCTCTAAGACAGAAGCACTTCTTTTGACTCAAGGTAGCAATGCTAAGATGAATCCTCCACTTCGTTTGGAATCAGACCGTCGTGCTGTTATTGAAGGTCTTAAATCAGGCGTCATCACAGTTATCGCGACTGACCACGCGCCTCACCATGCAGATGAGAAAAACGTTGAGGATATTGCCAAAGCGCCATCTGGTATGACTGGTTTGGAAACATCTCTTTCTCTCGGATTGACTTATTTGGTCGAAGCTGGGGAATTGACCTTGATGGAATTGCTAGAAAAAATGACCTACAACCCAGCCAAGCTTTACAACTTTGAAGCAGGTTACTTGGCTGAGAATGGTCCAGCGGACATCACTATTTTTGATGCTAAGGCTGATCGCCTTGTGGACTCCCATTTTGCTTCGAAAGCAGCGAATTCACCATTCATCGGTGAAACCTTAAAAGGGCAGGTTAAATATACCATCTGTAAGGGACAAATCGTCTATCAAAACTAGGTGTAAGTCTGCTCTGTAAACAAAAAGAATAGAGAGCATATATGTACCAAACCCATCATTTTAAAGACAAGTTTATCTTATTTTTAAAGATATTTTTCCCTATCCTGATTTATCAATTTGCCAATTATTCTGCCTCCTTTGTTGATACGACTATGACAGGTCAATACAATACCATGGATTTGGCTGGAGTATCAATGGCAACCAGTATCTGGAATCCATTCTTTACCTTTCTAACAGGAATTGTATCAGCCTTGGTACCTATCATTGGTCACCATCTTGGTCGAGGCAAAAAGGAGGAAGTGGCGTCTGATTTTTACCAGTTCATCTATCTGGCCTTGGGTCTATCTGTGGTCTTACTGGGACTGGTACTTTTCTTGGCCCCACCAGTCTTGAATCATATCGGACTAGAGGCACCAGTGGCAGCAGTTGCAGTTCGCTATCTCTGGTTTTTATCTATCGGGATCATCCCCTTGTTGCTCTTTAGTGTCATTCGCTCCTTGCTGGATTCGCTAGGGTTGACTAAAATGTCCATGTACCTCATGCTTTTGTTACTTCCTCTCAATAGTGGATTTAACTACCTTTTGATCTACGGTGCCTTTGGTGTTCCAGAGCTGGGAGGTGCGGGATCTGGTTTAGGTACTTCCTTGGCCTACTGGGTCTTGCTGGGGATTTCTATTCTAGTTTTATTTAAACAGGAGAAGCTCAAAGCCTTGCATCTTGAGAAATACATTCCGCTTAATATGGATAAAATCAAGGAAGGGCTTCGTTTAGGCCTGCCTATTGGGGGAACTGTCTTTGCGGAAGTGGCTATCTTTTCCGTGGTTGGTTTGATTATGGCTAAGTTCTCGTCTTTGATTATCGCTAGTCACCAGTCAGCTATGAACTTTTCAACTCTCATGTACGCCTTTCCTATGAGTATTTCATCGGCTATGGCTATTGTTGTTTCCTATGAAGTGGGAGCCAAGAGATTTGATGATGCGAAAAACTATATTAGTTTAGGAAGATGGACTGCCCTCATTTTTGCAGGTTTTACCTTATCCTTCCTTTACATTTTTAGGGGAAATGTGGCTAATCTTTATGGTAACGACCTAGAATTTATCGATTTGACAGCGCGCTTTTTGACTTACAGTCTCTTCTTCCAGTTGGCAGATACTTTTGCGGCACCGCTTCAGGGAATTTTGCGGGGTTATAAGGATACAGTTATTCCTTTTTACCTTGGTTTGCTTGGTTATTGGGGCGTAGCAATCCCAGTGGCTATGGTATTAGATTCCCTAACAGATTTTGGAGCTTATTCTTATTGGATTGGTTTAATTATTAGTCTGATTGTGAGTGGGGCCCTCTACCGTTGGCGTTTAACTGTGATTATAAAGAGATTTGAATCTTTAGCAAAATCTAAACAATAAAAAGTTTGTGAAAAAATATTCTTTATAAGAAAATCCCTTGTTTTCATTGGGTTTTCTTTTTTATTTTGTGAAATTTTCTTTAGAAAAACTTTGACAGTGCTTTCTAAAAACGGTAAAATAGTAAGGTAAGAAGAAAGTTAGAAAGGCAAGAAGATGTCAACTTTAGATAAAAATCTTTTGCTCGAAATGTTCCGGAAGATGGAAGAAATCCGTCGTATGGACTTAAAAATTGCGCAATTAGTAAAGAAAGGGAAAGTGCCAGGAATGACGCACTTTTCTGTTGGAGAAGAGGCAGCTAACGTAGGTGCTATGTTGGCTCTCAATCCAGATGATTTGATCACATCAAACCACCGTGGTCACGGACAAGCTATTGCCAAAGGAATTGACCTCAACGGGATGATGGCTGAAATCCTTGGTAAATACACGGGAACCTGTAAAGGTAAAGGTGGATCTATGCATATCGCTGACCTTGATGCTGGTAACCTTGGTGCCAATGGTATCGTAGGTGGTGGTATGGGAATCGCTGTTGGTGCAGCCCTTAGTCAGCAAATGCAACATACAGGAAAAATCGTTGTCTGCTTCTTTGGAGATGGTGCGACCAACGAAGGTGTTTTCCACGAAGCAGTCAACATGGCTTCTATCTGGAACCTGCCAGTCATTTTCTACTGCATTAACAACGGTTATGGAATCTCTGCGGATATCAAGAAAATGACTAATGTAGAGCACATTCATCAACGTAGCGCTGCTTATGGAATCCCTGGAATGTTTATCGAAGATGGCAACAACGTCATCGATGTCTATGAAGGATTTAAGAAAGCTGTAGACCATGTTCGTGGTGGCAATGGGCCTGTCTTGATTGAAAGTGTAACTTACCGCTGGCTTGGTCACTCGTCATCTGACCCTGGTAAATATCGTACCCGTGAAGAAGTGGAATTGTGGAAACAAAAAGACCCAATCGAAAACCTCCGCAAATACCTCATTGAAAACAATATTGCAAGTGCTGAAGAATTGGAAGAAATCCAAGCACAAGTCAAGGAAGCAGTAGAAGCTTCTGTTAAATTTGCTGAGGAAAGCCCATTCCCACCGCTTGAATCAGCCTTTGAAGATATTTACGCAGACTAAGGAGAAAGAGATAAAATGGAAACAAAAACAATGTCCTTCCGTGACACCATTATCCTTGCTATGTCTGAGGAAATGCGTCGCGATGAAAATGTGTTCTTGATGGGAGAAGACGTAGGTGTCTTCGGAGGAGACTTCGGTACTTCTGTCGGAATGCTTGAAGAATTTGGTCCAGAACGTGTTCGTGACTGTCCGATTTCTGAAGCTGCCATATCTGGAGCAGCAGCAGGAGCAGCCATGACAGGACTACGTCCAATCGTCGATATGACCTTTATGGACTTCTCGGTCATTGCCATGGACAATATCGTCAATCAAGCTGCTAAAACACGCTATATGTTTGGTGGTAAGGGACAGGTTCCAATGACAGTCCGTTGTGCAGCAGGTAACGGAGTTGGTTCTGCAGCTCAGCACTCGCAATCACTAGAGTCTTGGTTTACTCATATTCCTGGTCTTAAGGTTGTGGCACCAGGTACACCTGCGGATATGAAAGGATTGCTTAAGTCTTCTATCCGTGATAATAACCCTGTTATCATTCTTGAGTACAAGTCAGAATTTAACCAAAAAGGGGAAGTGCCAGTTGATCCAGATTATACAATTCCACTTGGAGTTGGGGAAATCAAACGTGAAGGTACGGATGTAACAGTTGTTACTTATGGAAAAATGCTTCGCCGTGTGGTTCAAGCTGCTGAAGAATTAGCAGAAGAAGGCATTTCAGTTGAAATTGTTGACCCACGTACCCTTGTTCCGCTTGATAAGGATATCATCATTAACTCAGTTAAGAAGACTGGTAAGGTTGTTCTGGTCAACGATGCCCACAAAACAAGTGGCTATATCGGAGAGATTTCAGCTATTATTTCAGAATCAGAAGCATTTGATTATCTAGATGCACCAATCCGCCGTTGCGCAGGAGAAGATGTGCCAATGCCTTATGCACAAAACCTAGAGAATGCAATGATTCCAACCATTGAAAGCATTAAAGAAGCAATCCGTAAGACATATAACAAAGAATAGTATTACATAAGATAAATTATGTAAAATATTTGATTTTTTAACTTTAGTAACTTGAGATACGTGTTGTATTCAAGTGATTTGAAGAGTTGCGACATGAGTGAGTCGAATCGATAATATTCGACGAATGAATTAGTAAGTCTAC
>NZ_JUPG01000128.1 GCF_001074825.1 Streptococcus pseudopneumoniae | reverse complement strand
AGTAACTACCACCTACACGGTTAATCCTACAGATGGTAGCCTTATTCCACATGAAGGAAAACCCGTCATCAAACAGTCAACTCCTACGGTGGTCAAAGTTCCAGCCAAAGATGAGATTGAATACCTCAAAGAAGGCGATAATGTTGTTAAGAAGACAACCACTTATGCGGTCAATGCCAGTACAGGTGCTCTTACTCCAACAGTAAGGAAAGACGTTGCCAATCTAAAAGGTGCCAAATCTAAAGTTGTGGTTACACCACTTAAGCCAAGTGTTCGTTATGAAAAAGACGCTACAAGACCCAAAGGTGAAGCTAATGTAACAACAGCTGGTACTTCAGGTACAAGAACAGTAACTACCACCTACACGGTTAATCCTACAGATGGTAG
>NZ_JUPG01000127.1 GCF_001074825.1 Streptococcus pseudopneumoniae | reverse complement strand
CCCCCCCGAAAAAACGTAACTATAATTACTTTTTTCTAAAAATTCCCTTAAAAACTGGTAGAATTATGGTAGGATGAAAAAAAGACTTGAGGAGATTTAGGATGCAAGATGAAAGTATTTATGGATTAGTCTATAAGGCCATCCGTGAGGAAAGAGGGTTTACACAGAAGGAAGCTGCTGGGACTACAGTGACTCCTCATTTTTTACGTCAGTTTGAGCAAGGGAAATCTCGAATAACCATTCAAAAATTTGAAGAGATTCTTTCTAATATTGGAATTGATAAGGAGACCTTTGATAGTCTCAAAACACAGATGTTTCCAACGGAATTTCATAAATTACAGGCTCAAGTTGCTGATTTGGCCTATAAGCGTGAATTTAAAAAGATCATTAGTTTGATTAATCAACCCATGGAAAATCCTGGGATCGCTGAACACTATGTGATTGCCAATCGTGTAGTCAATAAATTTGCTATCGCAAACATCATCGGCGATTCTTTTCTGACTCCAAAAGATTACCAAGAACTAGAATATATCAAAAACTATCTGAGTGAATTAGACGACTGGAACAAAATTGAGGTCAATATCTTTTCATCTATCCTGCCTCACTTTTCAATCGAATTTTTAGATTATAGGCTCTACCACTTATTAGATACTCTAAAAAAACAGACTGAATACCATTCAATCCGTACTGCTGACTACTATATTGCCTGCTTAAGAACTGCTATCAAGCATTACTCTGTTAATGGCTACTATGATAAAGCTGAGAGCTTAGCTGTGAAAACCTTGGAAGTGATTAATACTTTCCCTCTACTGAGCACCAAGATGACAGAGATGATTAGTCTTTCCATGGAACGGGCTAATAATTTTCTCAGAAAAGATGATGTCAGAGGTCTAGAGCTTGCTAAACATATCTTTGCCAGTCTTGATAACTTTGAAAAGGTCTATCCAAATCAACTTCTGACTCGAATGAGAGAGGATTTCTTTGTTACTGTCACACAACTCAATCACACTGGACAACCTTTAGATGTCTAGTCTAGAAATAAAAAAAGCTTGAGGAACCACATATTTCCTCAGGCTTTTTTTATCCTTTAAAAGTGACAATAGTCGCACCACTGCCTCCAGCATTTTGTGGGGCATAGCCAAAACTCTTGACATGTTTGTTTCTTTGTAGGTATTTGGTGACACCTTCACGGATGACTCCTGTTCCGATACCATGGATGATATCAACTTGCGCCATATTGTTAAGCAGGGCTTGGTCGATAAAGGCATCTAACTCATTCATGGCTTCTTCGTAACGTTTGCCTCGAAGATCCAGTCTAGCTTGAGGTCCTCGTCCAGAAGTTCGTTTCACGACATTGACTTGTTTCTTCTTAATTTGCTTTTCTTGCTGGGCTTGAACGAGATCAAACTCTTTCTCTTCCAAGGTCATCTTAATCAAGCCAACTTGGGCTTCCCAGCGGCCATCTTTGAGTTGACTGGTCAAGGTACCACGCTGTCCATAACTGAGAACCACGATATCATCTCCCACATTTGGAGCACGTTTTTTCTTGGCCTTTTGAAGAACCTTATTTTTAGACAAATCTACTTTTTCAGGAGCCAATTTTTTCAGCTTGGCCTTGGCTTCAATGATTTCATGAGGTTTGAGTTGCGATTTACTGTGAAGATTTTTAAGAATCTGGTCACTCTCACTTAGGGCCATGTCCACAATCTCAGCAGCCTGTTCACGCGCCTTATTAAGCTCGGTTTCCTTTTCACGATTGATCTCGTTGTAAAGTTTTTTAAGCGCACGGTTCATCTTGAGATTTTCTTGTTCCACCTCACGGATATTGTCCAAGCGTTTGCGACTTTCCAGCGTCTGCTCTTCCAATTGCTCAATAATCCGATTGACATCATTATCCTGATCAACCTGCTGGCTGGCATCCCCTACGATAACTTCAGATAGACCTAGCCGTTTGGCAATTTCAAAGGCATTGCTTCGGCCAGGAACGCCCTGCATAAAGCGATAGGTCGGGCGAAGAGTCGCAGTATCAAACTCCATGCTGGCATTTTGCACAAAGGCTGTCTCGATACCATAGGCCTTGAGTTCGGGATAGTGGGTAGTCGCCATGGTCTTGACTTGACGCAGGCGAAGGTCTTCCAGAATAGCCATGGCAAGGGCGGCTCCCTCTTGGGGATCTGTACCTGCCCCCAACTCATCCAAGAGTAAGAGTGAATGTTGGTTGACCTTGCCAAGAATATCCACAATATTGGTCATGTGGCTAGAGAAGGTAGACAAGCTCTGCTCAATAGACTGCTCATCGCCAATATCAGCAAAGATTTCTTCAAAAATACCAACACGACTTCCCTTGTCTGCTAAAATCGGCAAACCTGACTGGGCCATAACCTGTGTCAAGCCCAGAGTTTTGAGCATGATGGTCTTACCACCTGTATTGGGACCTGTGATGACAATTGCTGTTAAATCTTGGCCAAAATGGACATCATTTGCGACGGCATTTTTGATCAAAGGATGGCAGACATGGAGCAGTTGGATTTCCTGATTTTCTGACAGCTGAGGAACGACTGCTTGCCTTTCTTGAATAAAACGAACCTTGGCACGAATCAAGTCCAGATGACCGATAATCCAAGCATCATTGGCGATTTCAGCCGCATGAGGGCGAACACGCTCAGAAATTTCTTGGAGAATGCGAAGCATTTCATAGCGCTCATCTGCTCGCAGACTAGCAATTTCTTCGCTCAGTTTGACCACCTCACGGGGTTCGATATAGATGGTATTTCCACTAGCAGAAATATCATGCACGACACCTGCAATCTTGTTACGATAGGTGTTTTTGACAGGTAAAACCTGACGGCCATTTCTGCTAGCAACAATCCCTTCTGTCAACATCTGCGCTTTTTGCTTGAGCAAGTTCTGTAAAACATCTCGTACCTGACTCTCGCTGTCATGGATTTTTCGACGGATTCGCGCCAATTCTTCACTGGCGAAATTTTCAATGAAACCTGCATCATTAAAGGCCTGAAGATTTCCTTGTAATTGCGGAAAATCATGTAATTTCTCAAACCAAAGGGCTAATTCTTCCAAGCTGACATTTTCCAGATTGGCATAAAAACTTTGCAGCTCTCGGCTAGAAAGAAGCACGCGCTTCAAGAGTAGGAACTCCTCAATATTGAGGTCTGCACCCATCTCCAAACGCTTGCAGACTCCTGCAATTTCCTTAGTTGCGAGAATGGTAAAATGAGGTTGCTCGACAAAGAGAACCTGCATTTCCTTCATCTCAGCAAAAGCCTGTTTGATTTTATCTGCTTTGGCAGTCGGAGCCAGCTGTCTCAATTGCTCCAAGCCCTGCTCTGTCAACAAATGAGGTTCAAACAAGGCCTTGACCTTATTGAACTCTAATGTTTCTAATATTTTCTTGTTCATCGTTATTTCCTTGTCTTTGAATGTCTAGGTGTATTATACTCAATGAAAATCAAAGAGCAAACTAGGAAGCTAGCCGCAGGTCGCTCAAAACAGTGTTTTGAGGTTGCAGATAGAATCTGGCGTGGTTTGAAGAGATTTTCGAAGAGTATTAGCTTTTTACATTCTGATAGATTCTAGTCAATCTGTAAACAAAGGGCTAGGAAAACTCCTGCCCTTTTTATCCGATTAAATTTGTCACCCAGATTTGTTTAAACCAACTAGTTGTTACTGGTATGCTCTGGATGATGTGTTTTGCGACGATACTCTTTTCAAGAGGATTTTGTATAGCTGCCATGGGAATGGTCGCCAAGATGGTCAAGGCCATTTGCAAGACAAATAAGGTCACCAACATGGACAAGATACCTGCTGAAACTTGGAACAACTTGCCACCCAGTTTTTTACTAGGAAGTAAGTGTAACAAGAGACCAAGTAAACGACCGATGCTATAGACAATCCCAAATACAAGCAAGTAGCCGATACCAGCATAAAAGACCTTATCCAACTGGAAAAGTTGATCCGATGGGAAGAAGAAGGTTCCCTGACCTTCCTGCGGATTTGCATAAGGAAGCAATAAATGGAATTGCTCTCCCAGCCCCTTGTAAAACTGACCAGCCATAAAAGCCGATGCCATGGCTGAAATCAGGTAATAAACCTGTAAGAGCAGGCCTCTCCGATAGCCGATATAAAATCCCCAAGCCAAAACCAATAGAAGAAGGAGTGAAATCATAAGGAATCCTCAATCTTGCTCTGTTCTTGCTTGCAAGTCACGAGTTTGTGACGGAGTTCTTCGAGTTCTTGCTCCTTATCGTCAAATTCAATCTCACGGCTGAGTTGAGTTGACAAACAGTTGACTGCCAACAAAAGAGCGATCGTTTCATCATCTGCACTAGGCATTTGTTCTTTAATTGCTTGGTATTTTTCTGTCGCAACCTTAGCGATTTCCTCCATAAAAAGGTTATCATGTTCGCTTGTCAAGGTTAATGATTTTTTCCCGAATGTAAATTTGAATCGATTTAGATTTGCCATAAAATTCACCTCACGATATTATACCAAAATTCGCTAACTTTGTCAGTTTTTACAAATTTGCCTGCTTTTATGGTACAATAGAAACTATGGCAAGTATAACACTCACACCAAGCGAAAAGGAGATCCAGGCTTTCCTTGAACACTATCAAACCAGTCTGGCTCCTAGTAAGAATCCCTATATCCGCTATTTTTTGAGACTGCCTCAGGCAACGGTTTCTATCTATACTTCTGGAAAGGTCTTACTTCAGGGTGAAGGGGCTGAGAAATACGCCAGTTTCTTTGGCTATCAAGTTCTAGAGCAAACCAGCGGACAAAATCTCCCTTTGATTGGGACAGATGAGGTGGGAAATGGTTCCTACTTTGGTGGGCTTGCAGTTGTGGCTTCCTTTGTCACACCTGACCAACATAACTTCTTACGAAAACTCGGTGTGGGAGATTCTAAAACTCTGACCGACCAAAAGATTCGTCAGATTGCCCCTATCCTAAAAGAAAAAATCCAGCACCAGGCACTGCTTCTCTCACCAAGCAAGTACAACGAAGTCATTGGAGACCGCTACAATGCTGTTTCGGTTAAGGTTGCCCTCCATAATCAGGCTATCTATCTCCTCCTTCAAAAAGGTGTTCAGCCTGAGAAAATTGTAATTGATGCCTTTACCAGTGCTAAAAATTATGACAAGTACTTGGCACAAGAGGCCAATCGTTTCAGCAATCCTATCAGCTTAGAAGAAAAGGCTGAGGGCAAATACTTGGCTGTCGCAGTTTCTTCTATCATTGCGCGTGATCTCTTTCTGGAAAATCTTGAAAATCTGGGACGAGAACTGGGCTATCAGCTTCCAAGTGGAGCTGGAACAGCTTCTGATAAGGTGGCTAGCCAGATTTTGCAAGCCTATGGTATGCAGGGACTCAACTTCTGCGCCAAACTGCACTTTAAAAATACTGAAAAAGCGAAAAAACGCTTAGAAAGGTAAGTTATGAATTCATTTAAAAATTTCTTAAAAGAGTGGGGATTGTTCCTCCTGATTCTGTCATTATTAGCTTTAAGCCGTATCTTTTTTTGGAGTAATGTCCGTGTAGAAGGCCATTCCATGGATCCTACCCTAGCGGATGGCGAAATCCTCTTTGTTGTCAAACACCTCCCTATTGACCGTTTTGATATCGTGGTGGCTCATGAGGAAGATGGCAATAAGGACATCGTCAAGCGCGTGATTGGAATGCCTGGCGACACCATCCGTTACGAAAACGATAAACTTTATATCAATGATAAAGAGACGGACGAGCCTTACCTAGCAGACTACATCAAACGTTTCAAGGATGATAAACTCCAAAACACCTACTCAGGCAAGGGATTTGAAGGAAATAAAGGAACTTTCTTTAGAAGTATCGCTCAAAAAGCTCAAGCCTTCACAGTTGATGTCAACTACAATACCAACTTCAGCTTTACTGTTCCAGAAGGAGAATACCTTCTCCTCGGAGATGACCGCTTGGTTTCGAGCGATAGTCGCCACGTAGGTACCTTTAAAGCAAAAGATATCACAGGGGAAGCTAAATTCCGCTTCTGGCCAATCACCCGTATCGGAACATTTTAAGAAATCGAAGAGGCCGAGAATCAACAATCTCAGCCTCTTCTTCTATCGTGAGAAGGGATCGTTTATTGACTATAGTAAAAACAACCCCAACTCTCACCTATTCATGCAAAGGAATTTTATGGAAGTTTATTTTTCAGGAACCATTGAACGGATTATTTTTGAAAATCCCAGCAATTTTTATCGCATCCTCCTCCTAGAAATCGAAGATACGGACGCAGAGGATTTTGATGATTTTGAAATCATTGTCACAGGTACCATGGCTGATGTGATTGAGGGAGAAGACTATACATTTTGGGGACAAATTGTCCAGCACTCCAAGTATGGGGAGCAACTACAAATCAGTCGTTATGAACGCGCAAAACCAACTAGCAAGGGATTGGTTAAGTACTTTTCAAGTAGCCATTTCAAGGGAATTGGTCTCAAGACAGCTCAGAAAATAGTGGACACCTATGGCGAAAATACCATTGACGAAATTTTGCAACACCCAGAAAAGCTAGAAGGCATCTCAGGACTCTCTGTCAAAAATCGCGAGGCTTTCGTCTCCACTCTTCGTCTCAACTACGGAACGGAGATGGTTTTAGCCAAACTAGCCAACTACGGCATTCCCAATAAACTGGCCTTTCAGATTCAAGACTTTTACAAGGAAGAAACCCTTGAAGTGGTTGAAAATTATCCCTACCAGCTGGTTGAGGATATCAAAGGATTGGGATTTACCATTGCTGACCAACTAGCGGAGGAACTTGGCATCGAAAGTCAGGCTCCTGAACGCTTCCGTGCTGGTCTAGTTCACAGTCTTTTTCAAGCCTGTATGGAAACAGGGGATACCTATGTTGAAGCACGAGATTTGCTAGAACAAACTCTCACTCTCCTTGAGTCTTCCCGTCCCGTAGAACTGGACCCCAGCCAAGTAGCTCAAGAACTCTCCTACCTGATCGAAGAAGACAAGGTTCAGCAGATTGACACCAAAATCTTTGACAATAGTCTCTTTTTCGCGGAGGAAGGTATCCGCAGTCACTTGGTTCGTATCCTTGAAAAAGGAAAGCAGAAGAGCCAGGAACTAGAAACCATTCAAAAACATATCACTACTGTCGAGCAAGAACTGGGAATTGAGTATGATAGCATTCAAAAACAGGCTATCTGCGACGCTATCCAGAACAAGGTCTTTATCCTGACAGGTGGACCTGGTACTGGTAAGACAACTGTTATCAATGGAATCATCGCTGTATATGCACTTTTAGAAGGACTTGACCTCAGAAAAAAAAGCAACCTGCCCATTCTTCTTGCGGCTCCAACTGGTCGAGCAGCCCGCCGTATGAATGAATTAACAGGCTTGCCTAGCGCTACCATACACCGCCATTTGGGAATGACGGGAGACGATGATACCAGCCATCTGGAAGATTATCTGGATGCTGACTTTATCATCGTGGATGAATTCTCCATGGTGGATACTTGGCTGGCCAACCAACTCTTCTCCAACATCTCTTCTAACAGTAAAATCCTCATCGTGGGAGACAGCGACCAGCTACCGTCTGTTAGTCCCGGACAAGTTCTAGCGGATCTGCTCCATATTCCCTTGATTCCTCAGACCCGCTTGGAAAAAATCTACCGGCAAAGCGAAGAATCAACTATCGTTACCCTAGCTAGTCAGATTCGACAAGGCATCTTGCCAGCTGATTTCACCCAGAAAAAAGCAGACCGTTCCTACTTTGAAATTGCTAGTGGCCATATTCCTGCCACCATTGAGAAAATCTTAGGTGCTGCCCTCAGAAGTGGCATCCCCGCCCGTGATATCCAAGTTCTGGCTCCCATGTACAGAGGGACAGCAGGGATTGATGCCATCAACCAGCTCATGCAAGACCTCCTTAACCCACCACAAAAAGACCAACTTGGTTTTGAAGCTCCCCAGTGCCACTATCGCAAGGGCGACAAGGTCATTCACTTGGTCAACGATGCTGAAATCAATGTCTTTAATGGGGATTTGGGAGCTATCACAGACCTGATTCCTGGTAAATACACCGAATCGAAACAAGACGAGATTGTCATTGATTTTGATGGCAATGAAGTCTCTTACCCACGTAACGAATGGTACAAGATTCGCTTGGCCTATGCCATGAGTATCCATAAGTCTCAGGGAAGTGAGTTCCCAGTTGTCATCCTACCGATTACCAGTGCTAGCCGACGTATGCTGGAGCGCAATCTCATCTACACAGCCATTACACGCGCCAAAAGCAAGCTTATCTTACTAGGCGAATTACAGGCCTTCGACTATGCTACCCAACATATCGGAACAGCCCGAAAAACCTATCTGATTGAACGATTCAGTGATTTAATTGAAAATGTTGAAGAAAAGCAACCAGCTGTCTCTGAAACTGCCACATCAAGTGACTCTGAACAATCCTACATCCTAACCGAAGAAAACTGGGATAGCATCCCGGCTATGATTGGGATTACAGACGCAGACCTCAAAGAGATTTTTGGAAATTAGTGCATAAGAAAACCCACCTAATCAGGTGGGATTTTATCTTATTAAAATTATTTAACTGTTGCTGTGCTTGTAATCAACTCAACAGCTTTTTTGATTGTGATGTCGTGTTTCAACATATCAGCTGAAAGTAAGCTTTGTACTTGTGCAACTTCCATGTTGTAGTCTGTTGCCAATTGCTCAATTTCTTTTTGGATTTCTTCTTCTGAAGCGTCAAATCCTTCAGCTTTAGCAACTGCTTCGATAACAAGGTTAGTCTTAGTACGTGACTCAGCTTCTCCCTCGTATTGTTTGTGAAGATCTTCTTGAGTAGTTCCAGTGATTTGGAAGTACATGTCAGGGTTGATACCTTGACGTTGCAAGTTTCCAAGGAATTCGTTTACTGAACGGTGAACTTCTTCGTGAATCATTTCTTCTGGAAGTTCTACGATTTCAGCGTTTTCTACAGCTTTATCGATTGCTGCACCTTCAACGGCATCTTTGTAAGCTTCTTCTTTAGCAGCAGCCAATTCGTTGCGGTATTTTTCTTTCAATTCAGCAAGTGTTTCAACTTCTTCGTCGATGTCTTTTGCAAGTTCATCGTCAAGAGCTGGAACTTCTTTAGCTTTTACTTCGTGGATAGTTGTCACGAATTTAGCTTCTTTACCTGCAAGGTCTTCTGCTTGGTAGTCTTCTGGGAATGTTACGATAACATCAACAGTTTCACCAGCTGAGTGACCTACCAATTGGTCTTCGAAACCAGGGATGAATTGACCTGAACCAAGTCCAAGTGAGAAGTTTTCACCTTTTCCGCCGTCAAATTCAACACCATCAATAGAACCAACGAAGTCAATCACAACAGTATCGCCGTTTTCAGCAGCAGCTTCCTTGATAACCAATTCAGCCAAGTTGTTGCGTTCGCGTTCGATACGCTCTTCAACGTCAGCGTCAGTTACTTCTTTTTCTACATCAACTGATACTTCAAGGTTTTTGTAGTCACCCAATTTTACTTCAGGTTTTGTAACGACTTCAGCAGTGATAACCCAGTCTTGACCTTTTTCCATTGAAGTTACGTCAATTTTTGGTTGAGCAACCACTTCAAGGCCAGCTTCTTTTACAGCTGCTTCATAAGCATTTGGCAAAAGAGCGTTCATAACGTCTTGGTAAAGTGACTCTTCACCAAATTTTTTGTCGAAGATAGGGCGTGGAAGGTGACCTTTACGAAAACCTGGAACATTAAGAGATTTCTTCACTGAGTTGAAGACACGGTCCAATTCTGGTTTGATTTGGTCTTGAGAGATAGTGAAAGTCAAGACACCACGGTTTGTTTCTTTGTTTTCAAATGATACAGACATTCTGTCATTTCTCCTTAAAATTTTTTAAATACAATCCATTATAGCATAAACAGGCGACTTTTTTCAAGTAATGAATGCGCTTTTCAATCACGCTAGAGGTACTTACTCGCTTCTTTGATACTAAGTTCAGCCATTCTTTCCTTGTTTTTCTCAATGAAGCCTGCTACCCAAGCTGGATTCGTTTTGGAGTAGTCTCTTAGAGCCCAGCCAATGGCTTTATTGATAAAGAATTCTGTTTGATTCAGATTATTTTGCAGGATCTTTTCCATCAGTTGGACATTGGTCTTCGCTTTTCTTAACAACTGGTGGTCAATAGCAACTCGTCTCAGCCAGATATTGTCTGATAGGCTCCATTGGAGGATTAGTTTTTCCATTTCCTGTTTATCGTATACCAAACTCCCTACTATGCGATCTAGGATATCCACCGTATCCCACCAAGACTTGGTAACAACCAACTGCTCTAGCTTAGGCAAATCGCTGTCCTTTAGATAAGACTGCATGGCTTTCAAATAATTGGCAGTCACATACTGGTATTCTCTAGACTCTTTTTCCCAGCAAGTATCTACAAAATCCCAATCGATAATCTTTGTTTTTTTCGCTTCTGGAAAGTATTTTTTATAGAGTTTATTTCTTTCTGGCGCCGCAACGCCTAGAAAGGAAAATTGATGGCGCATATAGGCCGCCATGGGCCCTGCTTTTTTAGGATCTTTTGCTGCTTCTAGCTCCTCAAGTAAATCTGTTAGACTCATCTAAAACTCCTCATGCCCTACCAAGTGATGCTGAAAGGCATAGACTGCTGCCTGAGTGCGATCGCTAACCTCAAGCTTGGCAAGAATGTTGGACACGTGGGTCTTGACCGTCTTGAGAGAGATAAAGAGTTCATCTGCGATGCGCTGATTTTCGTAACCCTTAGCGATCAGTTGGAGAACATCTCGCTCACGCGCAGTCAATTCTTCATGAAGTTCCATATGATTGCGGTGGTATTCGACCTTCTTACTGACCTCTTGCTCAATGGCTAACTCCCCAGCAGCCACCTTACGGACAGCATGGAGCAGTTCGTCTGCACTAGAAGTCTTGAGCATATAGCCCCTAGCACCTGCGTTTAAGACAGGCATGATTTTTTCATTGTCCAAGTAAGATGTGACAATTAATATCTTGGCTTCAGGCCATTCTTTAAGGATAGCTAAGGTCGCGTCAATCCCATTCATCTCAGGCATGACAATATCCATGACAATGACATCTGGACGCAGTTCCAAGGCCAAGTCAATACCTTGAGACCCATTTGCAGCCTCGCCCACAACTTCTACATCGTCTTGGAGGTCAAAGTAGCTTTTCAAGCCCAAGCGGACCATTTCATGGTCATCTACTAGTAAAATTCTCATCTTTACTCCTTTATCATTCCTTATCGAGCAAGGGAATACGAATATCAACTGCCAGCCCTTGCTTGGGAGCTGTTAATAACTGAACCGTACCTGCCATATCTTCAACCCGCTCCTTGATATTACGGAGTCCATAACTCAGGTCATCTAAAGTCCCCAACTGGAAACCAATCCCATTGTCCACCACCTTCAGTTGCAATTCAACATTCGTCTGATAGAGATAGACATCCAGACAAGAGGCCTGGGCATGGCGAAGGGTATTGCTAATCAACTCCTGCAAGATTCGGAAAATATGTTCCTCAATCTTCTTGGGCAATTTCGTCACATTTTGCTTGAAAGCAACCTTGAGATCACTCTTGTCCTCAAGCTCTTTTAAGAGGATTTGAATTCCCTCAACCAGACTCTTCTGCTCCAGTTCAACTGGTCTCAAATGCAAGAGCAAGACCCGCAAGTCCTTCTGGGCTGTTTCAAGGATAGCTGTAACACTCTGCAACTGGGTCTGCATCTTTTCTCTATCCAGTTTCAAAGCCTGCTGGCTGACACCTGATAAAATCATATGGGCCGCAAACAACTCCTGACTAACCGTATCATGCAAATCCCGAGCAATCCGCTTTCGTTCTTTCTCGATGATTTCCTCTTCCTGAGTAAGACTGTGATTTTCAGCTTTTTGAAGAGCCTCTGTCAAGAGGTTAAGTTTCCCTGACAAGGACTTGAAACTGGCATCCAAATCTGGATCAGCAACCTGAACCACTTCTTGCCCTGCCAACAAACGTTTGAGATTAGTATGCATTTTTCTTAGAGAAAGCTCTTCCACACCTCGCCAAAACAGGGCTAAGAGACAGGTCATGGACATACTGAAAACCAACAACAAAAAGACAAATTTTTCTGTTTTTTCGACATCATGCAGAAAAAGAGACCAGTCAAAATCAAGGATTTCCAGCAAGCTGTGGGAGAGAAATAAGACAAAGAGGACGGAGGTAAGAGCAATGATTATATAAGCTTGTTTTTTCATCCTCTGACCACCTCCACATCCCCAATCATAGTGGTCAAGAGAATCTTGATGCTCTTGTTACTCTTGAGATAGTCTCTTGTTTCCTGATGATAGTGTTCATTGCGGAGGGCTCGTTTGGGATGATTGAAAAAACTCAAATCCCCATAAAGACAATTAACACTGAGACTGACTTCAACATCTACAGGTACAATGATTTTGGTTGTTCCTACCATCTTTCTGAGGATAATAACATTATCATGATTGGTTAGGATGACCCTCTCCAGATGAATGGTATCCTTGCCCATGAGACGAAAGAGATTGATATCATCAAACTGGCAAGTCTGGTAGCTTGAAAAATGATGGAGATTCCCAAACCAACGATTTTTCTCCTTCTTAACCGTCACCACCTCTTCAAACACCAAATTTGTCTGCTCTTTTTCCTGATTCATCATCGGATAAAGAAGAAAGAGACTGTATATAACCGCAACAAAAATCGCTAGAATCACAAAGGGATTGAGCATGACGATGAAAAAGAAGAGAATGGTTGCCACCACTAACAGAAGGTTATTTCCCTCTTTACCAGTGTAATAGCGAATCAAAAGTAAAAAGAGGAATAGAATCAGCAGAAAACGTGAAAAATGCTCTGACACCATCAAAATCAGAGCTCCTGTCAAAAGACAGGCTTCGATAAATAAAAAGATTTTAAATTTTCTCATACATGTATCCTCTCCCTTCTATTTTATCACAATTCAAAAAAGTCACCTCGGTCTGAAGATGGAAAAAAGGCGGTAGTTACGCCTTTTTCATCTGATCATTTGCTTCTTTTAATTTTCCATAAAGAAGATAGTCTACTTTTTGCAAATCTGCTATGGTGGCACAGTTAAGAGCACACATAATCAAACGCAAATCTGCTTTCCAGCCTTGGACAATGCCAATCACCTCTTCGACTGAATAGGTTTCAACCAATTCCAGAACTGTTCGAGACAGTCCCACAGCCTTGGCACCAAAGACCAGACACTTAATCATATCCAGCGGATTGCGAACGCCACCACTGACCAAGAGTTGAATCTTATCTTTCCAGTCTTGGGCATTGAGAAGGGCTTGCATAGTGGACTGGCCCCATTGATTGAGGTAGTCACGTTGACCACTGCGACGGTTTTCGATATAAGCAAAGCTAGTTCCACCACGACCTGATAGGTCGACAGTTCGAACCCCTAGTTCATAGGCTCTTTCAATGGTCTTTACATCCATCCCAAAGCCTACTTCCTTTAAAATGATAGGAACAGGGATTTGCTTGCTATAGTCTGCCAGATGCGATTGCCAGCTTCTGAACTTCCTTTCTCCCTCGGGCATGAGTAATTCCTGCATAACATTGACATGCACTTGCAGGAGAAGAGGATCCATTTCTTCTACAGTCCGAAGTCCCAACTCAACAGGCTTGTCCAATCCAATATTGGTTCCAAGGAGGAGATTTGGATGACTAGATCTGACAGAAAAAGAATCATCTGTTGAATCTTTGAGAGCTGCACTATAAGAACCCGTCACAAACAAAATCCCACAGGCTTCCGCCACCTGAGCCAGCTTTCGATTGATTTCTCGTCCTTTATCACTTCCACCTGTCATGGCATTGATATAAAAGGGAAAGTCCCACTTTCGACCAGCAAATTCAGTCGACAGATCAATCTCATCTAAATCATAAAGAGGTAAGGAAGAATGAATCAACTCCACCTCATCAAAGCTATTATAGGAACTTTTCTGCTCAAGAGCATAGCGGATGTGCTCGTCCTTACGATTTGTCGTCATGTCCTATCCTTTCTTGGTATAAGAGCTCAATCCCTAGATCGGCCCAACGATTTTTTAAGGTTTCAGTTGATCGCATATCAAAACTCAAGGCAATCCCACAGTCACCACCACCAGCACCGCTACTCTTGGCAACAGCCTGCAAATCTTGACTGGCTTCTTTCAACTGTCTCAGCGATGGCGTGTAAATATCTGCGCTCAAACCTTCTAAGAGCTTGCTGGCTACTTCTACTTGCTCGATAACTTTTTCGGCTTTTCCTCGCTCCAAGGCTTCTACCAAAGTAGCTACCATTTCTTTTGAGGAAGTTAAAAAATTCTGATTAATGTTTTGCTTGATTTGCTTGACCATGTTACTAGATACAGCTACTTCCTTAGTCCATCCCACTAGAAAATCACATTCTAGGGCAGGTTTCACTTGTAAGATGGAAAAGCCCCAATCACGCTCTAAAACTGTCACCAAGTTTTCTTCTTCCAACCAAGCAGCCACCTTCTGGCGATCAAACGACTGGTAGAGAACTAAATCCTCTGCCACAATACAGGCAAGATCCCCCATAGAACCATTGTCGCCTCGCTTGAGCAAGACAGCACTAGCTAACTTGAACAAGAGCTCCTGATCAACCAAAATATCATATAAAGCCAGTAGGGCCTTAATCACCAAGACAACGATGCTGCCACTAGAACCCAGACCAAACTTTTTCCCTTCCCGTTCCATTTTTCCTCGAATCTCTAGAGAAAAAGGTCTTAAATCCTGACCTCGATAAGTCAGGAAATCTTCCACTAAAGCAATCGTTTCTTGAATCAAGCTATAATTAGGATTTGGCGTCAAGTCTACTGAGAAATCAAACATATCTGAGTAGATACGGTAGCTGTCAGAAAAGGCAATCTCGCCCTTCATATAGATAGGAATAGCCTTTATCAAGGCCAACTGCCCTGGTTCTAGAATAGCATATTCACCTGCCCAATAGAGTTTTCCGCAAGTTTTAACAGCAATCATCTTGACTCAAATCCTTTGTTTTTGACACAATCAAGCGATAACGCTGACTGAAAATTTCAGATAAATGCTCCAAGTCTTTCTCTTGACAAAGAACTTTGACATTGGGACCAGCATCCATGGTAAAGTAGCAGGCCTCTCCTTGCTCACGGAGCTGGCGAACAAAATCCATGGCTTCATAAGATGCATCCGTCAGATAAGAAAAGGCTGGTGATGCTGTTTTTGTCGTAGCGTGCATAGCAAGGGCATTTTTCTCCGTTAACTCCCCAACCTTGGAAAAGTCATTTTCCTTAAGGTAAACCAGCATATCCTTATAATCTTTCTCAGACTGGCGCACCCAGTCATCAAATGTCGTCGAAGTTTCCACACAAAGTTTCATACCGTCACGGCTAGAAATTGGTTTTTTCTTATCTTCTAATACCAACATAATCATAGCTAGTTTCAAGTCTGTCTCTACAGGGTAAATCTCCCCACTATCCTTATCCCATGCACCTAGCGGTCCATAAAAACTCCGAGAGGAAGATCCTGAGGCAAACTTAGCCTCCTGCGCCAACTGGCTCCTATTCAAACCAAGCTTGAAATAAGCATTACAAGCCTTGACCAAGGCGGACAAACCACTAGAACTTGAGGACAAGCCCGCTGCGGTAGGCATATTGTTTTGAGTATCAATACGAACAAAGTCCTCATCATCTGGACGGTAGCGGTCAATAATCTTAGTCATCTTGGCATGTTCCGCCTCATTTTGTAGCTGACCATTGATATAAAAGACATCAGCTGTCGCATCCGTCGGTAGAGGTGACAAAGTCGTCTCCGTGTACATATTTTCCAAAGTCAAAGAAATACTGCTAGTAGCAGGAACCATCTCTTTTTCTTTTTTCTTTCCCCAATATTTGATAATAGCAATATTTGCGTAAGAACGTACTGTTACAGGCTCTCGATCCATGTCTGAACAGCTCCTTTCTCTTCTAATCTTTCTGATAGTTCTTGTGCGTGTGCCAAATTGTCTGCCAAGGCTATGATACAGCCTCCAAGCCCACCACCGCTCATCTTTGAACCCAGAGCACCATGACTAAGAGCAGTTTCAACTAGATGGTCTGCCTCAGGGCTACTAACCCCAATTTCTTTTAAATGTAAATGCGCTTGACTGAGGATTTGTCCCAGTTCTTCAGCATCTTTTCGTGAAATCGCATCCTCTGCCTGCTGGGTCAATTCTCCCAAGGCATGCAAAAACGGCAGAGCATCCTTACCCTTGCTTTGAACCACTTGGATGGCTTCACGAGTGTGACCATAAACACCCGTATCAACAATGACTAAATAGGCGGATAGATCCATCTCAAGCTCTGTAAATCCTACGTTCTTGATAAAGCGAATAGGCTGGTCACTAAGACAGGTCTTGGCATCCAAACCACTAGGATTCATATGGGCAATCATCTCAGCTCGATTGACCAAGATTTCTAATACATCATGAGGCAGTTCTGCCTCATAGTAGTCAAAAACCGCACGAATAGCCGCTATGCTGATAGCAGCTGACGAACCCATTCCCCGTTTTTCAGGGATAGCCGAGTCAATCTCACAGCGAATGCAGGCTTCTTTGATATCCAAATACTCCAGCGAAGCATAAACTGCCATGGACAAGGTATCCTCCTCATAAAGACGCCAAGGACTCGCTGCAGGAACTACCTTACAAGTCACCTCCACCTCCAAAAGGGGCAGGGAAATGGCAGGATAACCGTAAACGACTGCATGCTCCCCTATTAAAATTATCTTACTGTGTGCCTGACCGACACCAACCTTTTTTGTCATGTTTTCCTTTTACTAGACGAAAAACCGTCTTATTTTTTCATACAAGTATTTATTCTTTCCTATCTATTTTATTATATTTTCACAAAAAAAGCGATTGTTTCCATTCACAATCGCTTCTTTCATTATTTAACCCATTCACCATTATAGTTGACGTAGTAGCCATCTACAGTGGTATTCACTGCCAAAGCACCTGAACTGTAAGCATAGTACCATTTGCCATTGACCTGGAACCAGCCTGTCGTCATATCACCATTTTTATTATCTAAGTAATACCATGTTGATCCATCTTGATACCAACCAGTTGTCATAGCTCCTGATGAACGAAGGTAGTACCACTTGTTACCAAGGTATTGCCAATCTGTTTTCATATCACCATTTTCAGCATCTAAATAGTACCAAGTTGAGTCTTCTTGATACCAGCCAGTTGCCATTGCACCTGATGAACGGAGGTAGTACCACTTATTACCTAGATATTGCCAACCTGTTTGCATAATGCCAGTTGCTGGATCTAGGTAGTACCATGGAGCAGGTTTGCTTCTATCAATGCCAAAAGTAACATGGAAATCTTGAGTCCAACCCTTAGCAACTTCACCAATTGGTAGTGGATTGTAAGAATCATCTCCAGAAATTCCTAGCTTATTTAAATAATACCAATTGCCGTCTTCATAAGTCCAACCTGTCTTTACAGCATAATGATTATCAAAATAATAAGTTCTCTTTTCAGCAGATGGAGCATATTGTTCACCGTATACTTTTCCTGTATTTTCAGACGTTTTTGCCTCTAGTACTTGTTTATCTGTTTGTTCTAGCAAAACACCATCTTGTCCAAAATAGTACCACTTCTCCTGAAGGCCAATTTCTAAGACTGGACGATTATTAAATAAATTATCACGATAACCTGTTCCATGAATTTCTACGTATTGCCAACCGACAACCATCTCTCCTCTATCACCAAAATAGTAAGTTTTACCGTCTATTTTATGCCAATAGATTGCTTTATGATCATCTTTTATATAATACTTTCTATTATCCTTATCAACAAATTGGCCACCTGTGGTATCCGCAAATACCGTATTTGTAGCTAGCAAACCGAAGAAAAAGACCGTCAGTCCAACTTGCATCATTTTTTTCAAAAGTTTCATTTATATGTCCTCCAATATTAAATCCACTCACCAGATGAGGCGAAATTATAAACTTTACCATCGATAGTCTGGCTACCTGTAACCATTGCTCCATTTGAATTGAGATAATACCAGTTTCCATTTACTTTGGTCCAACCTGTCTTCATATCTCCATTACTTGCATTTAGGTAGTACCAAGTTGAACCATCTTTCACCCAACCAGTTGCCATGGCTCCTGATGAACGGAGATAGTACCACTTGTTACCAAGATATTGCCAGCCTGTTTTCATATCGCCATTTTCAGCATCTAAATAGTACCAAATTGAGCCTTCCTGATACCAGCCAGTTGTCATAGCTCCTGATGAACGGAGGTAGTACCACTTATTGCCAATTTGCTTCCAACCAGTTTGCATGATACCAGTTTCTGAATCTAGATAGTACCAAGCTGAACCATCATTTATCCAACCTGCACGTCTTTCACCACCAATATAGTTTTCTCCATTAATTTCCGTTTTAGCTAGATAATACCAATTAGACTGGTCATAAAGCCAACCTGTCTCTAAAGAATGATTTTGATTAAAGTAATAGTTCGTGTAAAAACTCTTCTCTTCTTTATCTTCAGGGTTTGTACGTTTTTCCCCATACTTTCTTCCAACACTGTCTTTAGTTTTAACCTCTAATGCTTTCCAACCAACAAACTCTTGTAGCACTCCATTTTTGTCAAAGTAGTACCATTCTGGCATTGGGGAACCTTCTAATCTTATACCATTAGGGTAAGGACCAATTGTATATCCTTTAACTGGCATTGGAATGTACTGCCAACCAACAACCATTTCACCATTATAATCAAAATAATAGGTCTTGCCATCAATCACTCGCCAGTCCGTTTCTTTGATGTCACCCTTCTTGTAGTAGGTTCTACCATTTTCTTGGACAAATTGCCAACCTTCTGAATCAGCATCATCCGCCAATACTGCACTTGTTGCTAGCAAACCAAAGAAAAAGACTGCTAATGCGATTTGCATCAATTTTTTTATTGTTTTCATTAGATATATCCTCCTACAAGAATTATAGTAAAAATTAAATTGTATGTCAATATGACGGCCTTAAAACAATGCATAGTATATTGATACAAGGTGTAAACAAATCGATTAGAATAGACAAATTAATTTATAGAAATATTTTAAGAGTCATAGTGTCCTGCTCTAGTTGCAATCTAATATATAATACTCTTCGAAATCGCCTTACCGTACTCAAGTACAGCCTGCGGCTAGCTTCCTAGTTTGCTCTTTGATTTTCATT
>NZ_JUPG01000013.1 GCF_001074825.1 Streptococcus pseudopneumoniae | reverse complement strand
TAGGTTCTGTTACTGTTCCTGTACCTGGGACAGCTTTCTTAGGAAGGTTGTCATTTGGTACTTCACCTGATCCATTGTCACCAATTGTTACTGTGATTGGGTTACCATCTTTACCTGGGATTTCTACCTTAGTTCCTGGTGGATATGGTTTTCCATCTGGTTTCTTAGGTGTTACAATCGCATTTCCATTTGGTTGTTGAGTAATTTCGATTGTAGGAGTTTGAGTTGTTGGTGTCTTAGGATCTGTTCCATTTGTGATTTCTTCCTCATCTGGAATTCCATCGTTGTCATCGTCTGGATCCTTAACATCTGGAATACCGTCTCCATCTGTATCACGTTGAATTTTAACTGGAACTTTAACTACAACTTCTTCTGTGCCTTTTTTCAGTTTAACTGGA
>NZ_JUPG01000126.1 GCF_001074825.1 Streptococcus pseudopneumoniae | reverse complement strand
GGCAATCTTTTGGTTGATGATACGAGGGATTTGGTGATTCTTCTTGACGAGAGAAGTCTCAGCCACCATCATTTTAGAGTAATGATAGCACTTGAAACGACGTTTTCTAAGGAGGATTCTAGTAGGCATACCAGTCGTTTCAAGATAAGGAATTTTCGACGGTTTTTGAAAGTCATATTTCTTCATTAGGCTTTCGCACTCAGGGCAAGATGGAGCCTCATAATCCAATTTAGCGATGATTTCTTTGTGGGTATCCCTATTGATGATATCTATAATTTGGATATTTGAGTCTTTGATATCAAGAAGTTTTGTGATAAAATATAATTGTTCCATGGGATTCTTTCTAATGATGGTTTGGTTGCTTTTCATTATAGATCTTATGGGACTTTTTTTCTAC
>NZ_JUPG01000125.1 GCF_001074825.1 Streptococcus pseudopneumoniae | reverse complement strand
AGCTTAAATCATAGATGCCGTAAGGGATTTTATTCTTTATTTAAAACTTTGCAACAGAACCCAAACAAATAAAATTCATAGATGCCATGCTTACCGAGCCAACGATAGAAAAAGCGTGCCAAAAAGCAGGGGTGTCAAGGGCAACAGGTCATAAGTATCTAAAGGTTGCAGCAGTTAAAAAAACATTGAGACTAAAACAAGATGAGATGATGGATAAAACTACACAGATGCTATATCTAGCCTCATCCAATGCTGTTTCTGTACTCAATGATATTATGATGGATTCTAAGGTTAACCCGTTTATAAGAACTCAAGCAGCAAAAGCTATACTTGAACAATCATATAAAACTCATGAAATTTTTGGAGTAGTAAGACAAATTGAAGAATTGAGGTTAGAAATTGAGGAAGTATCTAAAGGAGATCAAAGAGTTACAAGAACTCAAGGAATTATTAAGTAGTAGAAATACGCCTGAAGTTATCATCGTCGAGGGTAACGATGATTTGGGAGAATTTTTCCAAGTTGATGGTGAGTTATTTAGTGATATTGAACTTTTAGAAAACCTTAAAAAGTGGCGTGAATGGGAAGTGCAGGTTATCGTTGATGATTGGTGTAACCGTAGTCTAAATGAAGATGAAACAGGAATCTTATATTTTCCAAAGCATGAGGATAAAATGGACTATATCCGATTTAACAAAGGTTTAGAACCTTTATATCACGCGCTAGATGAACCTTATACAACAATCTCAAAAAGTGAGTGGTTAAAGCTATTAGATTAATAATTTAGGAGGTAATCATGCCAAAGAAGAAAATTGAGCGTATTTCAGTAATCCACAGAGAAAAAATTTTATGGCTCAAGTGGTATTTCATGAGAGATAAAGAAAATCCTAAGTATAGTGTCCTTGAGAGTAAAATGTTTGATGCTGCTAAAAAGCAAGATCTGCTTGCTTATAAAAAATACACCACGATTAAACAGATAACAGATATTAGGGTACAGACTAGTGAAGACGATTTTTTAACGGCCATTAAAGAGGTTTATGTGTATAATCACATGAATGTTATCGGAGCTTGTCAACGTATATTATTTGTTAGTCAGTCGTCAGCCTATAACAAGCTAAATAAATGGTTTGAAACTTATTCAGATTTGTATTTTAGTATTATTCCATTACCGAATATGGGAGCGTATCATGACTTGGTAGATATCTAATTGATTGTATGATATAATAAACCAAAGTACAATGAGTAGTATATAGGGATTGCGCCTTGATTGAGGAGATTCCGGTTCGAATCCGGGCTATTGTGCTAGCATCTAGGAAACTAGGTGCTTTTTGTTTCTATCAATTAAGTGCCTACTCCATTGCTGAATTAAAAAAAATAACACTATGAAAAGTGCTATTTCTCTTGCCTGCTGAACTCGTCAATTTTATTACCTTTTTTGTTACCCCTCAAAAATACCCTACTTGTTTGTACCTTGTCACTTTTACTAGATTAGACAAAATAAGCTCTTTAAAATTGTGCATTTTTGGGGTACTTTATTATAGGTATATAACCTTAAAAAGTAGAATAGTTCAGTGAACTATTTTATCCCGATCCTTGAAATTCAAAAGTTCGGCCGTTGATTTAACAACGTTTCTAGCCCCTCGGAATTTATCCGAAGGGCTATTTTTGTGTTCAGGGGGCATAAAAGGGGCATAACTTTTTAAAAAATATTTTTCATCACTTTGTCTAGCACATTGATTGCTTCATCTTTCATGTTCTTTGTGACATGGGTGTAGATAGAAGTAGTGACTTCAGAATCAGAATGACCAACCCTGTCCATGATTGTTTTTAAAGGAATTTTATTTTCTGCTAAAATATTGGCCATCGCAGGCAGTATGTTTTTATAAGTGCTCAATTTGATTTATTTTTGTGGAATCCTCTTATTTTAAGATGAATACCAATTATAAGTGATTTGCATATCCAGGATACTACAAAGAAAGGCAAGCTAGTGGCCACATAAATTTTATTTCATATTCTTTAAAGCTGTTTATTCTGTTAGCAATTTTATTTGATATGATCAAATAAAATTAATAGTTTATTGAATCCCTTTCTAATTTATTACATAATTTATTTTATGTAATTTATAAACTGTCCAGAGCATTCTTTTGTTCATCATTGACGATATGAGTATAGAGGTCAGTGACTTGCGTACTGGCGTGTCCTAGCTGGTGGCTAACCAAAACTTGCGATTTAGTTGCATCATAGAGCCTAGTTGCTAGGGTATGGCGGAGTTTGTGGGGGGTTACACGGACTTTGAAGTCCTCAGAGTACTTAGCAACCATTTTTTCAACGCTGGAAGCATCGATACGATTTGGAACACCTCGATAGAATGTCAAAAAGAGGGCCGTATCCGTCTTTTCAGTCTTATAGCGTTGACTTCGAATAGCTAGATAATTCTCTAAATAAGGTTTTGCAAAGGCAGCGACATTGACCGAGTCACGTTTACCACCTTTTCTAGTAACATCGATAACCATCATTTTGAGATTGAGATCTCTTAGATCCAGATTAACAGCTTCAGATAAACGGACACCAGACGCCAAGAGAAGGGCAATAATGGCCAGATCACGTTCCTTATTTTTATTGAACGATGATAGAGCACGATTTGAGAGCTGTTGTGGGTACTCCTGGTCGATATAAGTCAGAAAACCTTCTGTTTCATCACCTAGAAAAAGTTTTTGCTTGATGTTTTCAGCTCTGGCAGCAAGTGTTTCTTTCTTTTTCTTGGTTGAAACTTTCTTCATTACATTTCGATAGAAATAAGGTTCGCCTTGGTCGTTTTCAACCTCCTCGGTCAAATACTTGTAAAGACTAGAAAGGGCTGATAGAGTTCGATTGATGGTCGTTTGGGAAACGCCTTGTTTAGTTGTATTAGCATTCATCAAAGGACGTTCACGTAGATAAAGAATAAATGATTCCATGTCTTTCTTAGACATATTTTCCAAGACTGATAAAGGGATATCAGATATTTTATCAGCGTTTGAAATACCAGACTCCAAAACCCAGCTGAAAAATCGATCGTATTCCTTGAGGTATTCGTACAAGGTTGTAAAACTATAGGGAACAGCAAGCTTAGATTGGTAGTATTCCAGAACATACCAGGGCATGATTTGTTTTAGTTTGTCGATTCGTTCTAGTAAAATCTCACGTTTCATGTATTTTCTCCATAAATAAATCTACTAGTAGTATAGCATAGGATTATATATTTTTCAAGAAAATTATAGTTTTTCGGAAAGATTTTATAGGAGTTTTTTAAGTGATAAAAAAGACTGTGTAATAACTGGAAATTTTTTTCATTAAGAAAATAGTCAATTTCATACTTTATAAATACTACTAGAAATAGGTCATTAGACTAAAAAGACCTGATTTTATGTTAATTAAAAACCAAGTCTTTTTTGTATATATGAATCCATTAAAAAATTTTTAACGTTTTCCCATTCAAATTAGAAAAAATTATTCTTATAATTCAATTTCTCTAAAAAATTTCAATTGCCAATTTTGTGTTGCTAGAGCCGTTGTATTTAAATTTGTGCACCAAGGTGGATAAAATCTCATAGACATTTTCCCATTGTTGTCTTTTGTTGATAGAATTTTTCTACTGATAGCCTCTTCATTTGAAATAATAAAAAGTCCGCTCTTATCATTATCGATAACAACAATAACGAGTTCATCTCCCAAATCTTCATTGGTATAAGGAATGTTCTTGTTATTTTGGTCTTTTTTCCAAAATGCTGTAAAATATCCTTCTTTTTTCGGTGTTCTTTTTGCCAAGCGGCATCTTTTATATTCTTTATCTTCATCTTCCTTTATATTGATGAGGATGCCTTCGTATTTTTCATTACACTTTTCTTTAATGAATTCAAAATCACCATAAAATTTATGTAGAACATCAAGTATTCTCATTATGATGTAGGTCCTCCTTGGAATTTTCTTAATTAAATTGTTTACATAATATAAATTATGTAAAATCCCTACAACAACAAATCTTTGACTTTTCCAATTTCACTTTTGGGAATAACCAGATGAATCATATCCCCCAGATACATTCTGGTTGAGCCGTTAACTGTTTGGCTCTTACCATTATGAACTTGTGTTGTGATGAGGATGTTATGTGGTAAGTTGAGCTCGTGTACTTGTTTTCCAGCGATTTTGTCAGATACAGGGATTTCAATGAGTGTGACTTCTCCTTCATCTGTCGCTTCTTCAGGCAGCATTTTTTCCAACATAGCCTCATAGACTGGTGCCCCCTTGAGCAAATCCATGATGATGTAAGCTACTAAGGTTACTAAGCCAAGTGGCATGAGGTTGCGAATGTCGCCTACCATCTCGGTTACCAGAATCATGGCAGTTAAGGGAGCCTTGGATATTGCTCCAAAATAGCCACTCATTCCTAGTATGACAAATATAGGGAATTGCTCCTGACTGACAAGTCCAAGATTGACACAAATAACACCAACTAGAGCTCCAAGTAAGGAGCCAAGCGCCAAAATTGGTAGGAAAATTCCTCCTGGAAGGCCACTTCCATAACTAATCATGCTCCAAACAAAGCGAATCAAAAAATAAACTAATAGAATTTGGAAACTAAAATCTTGCTCAGTTAGGGAAAGAACCAGCTGATTTCCACCACCAAGGATTTGGGGTAAGAAGATTCCCACTGGTATGATGAGAATAAAGGCAATAATTGGGTAATAAGCCCTATCCAAATGGATTTTTTGACCAAGCCAATCATAAACTCGACCAACATTGAGCACAGCTTTCTCATAGAGAAAACCAGATAGTCCAAGAAAAACTCCCATAACCAAGTAAATCCAATACTGATCAAGGGTCATGAGTGGGATATTGTCTGGCATATCCAGTACGGGTGTTAGGCCAAATATGAGTAAAGAAACAAAGTTTGCTACGAGACTAGCTGCGAGAGTAGATACCCAGAAAAAGCGTGAAAAATGGTGATAAACTTCTTCTACCACAAAGAGAAGTCCTGCAATCGGTGCATTAAAGGCTGCAGCTAGACCAGCGGCAGCTCCACTCGCAATCAGGGAACGCTCCTCTACTGGACTGGATTTGAGCCACTTGGCAATTCCTTTACCGCCGACCGCTCCAAGTTGAATACTGGGTCCCTCACGCCCCAGCATGAGTCCACTGGCAATAGCAAGAATACCTAGCACATATTTTTTCCAGAGAACGCTCCACCAGTTGAGACTCATCAATCCCTTTAATTCTGCTTCGACTTGAGGAATTCCTGAACCCTTGATATCTTTTTCTGATCGAGTTAATTTCGCACTGAGCCAACAAACTATTAAATAAAATAGACCAATGATAAAAAGATTGCGCACTAGGTGCGCTTGATCTTGATAAAGTCCTTGTATCAGGTGGAATCCTTTTTCAATTAAGAAACGAAAGGATCCAACGATAATTCCAACAACGAGACCAACAATGATTCCTCGTCCAACTTGGGATAATATAGTACTTGAGGCAAAGGCAAATTCTTTCTTGGAACTGAGTGTTTCTGACTGTTCCTCCATAATCATTCCTTCTAACTTAACTTTCTTTTTCTCCTGAAACCAGTGATTTTACTGGTTCAAAGCTGGTTCGGTGAATTGGGGTAACTCCTAGTTTTTCAAGTCCTACCAGGTGTTTAGCTGTTCCATATCCTGCATTAGCAGCAAAATCATAGCCAGGGAACTGCTGATCGTAGTCCTTCATCAATTCATCACGTGTCACCTTGGCTACTATGGAAGCTGCTGCGATCGAGAGAGAATTAGCATCGCCCTTGATGATGGAGGTTTGTGAAATTGATAATTCCAACTTCATGGCATCTATCAAAAGGTGCTCAGGTTGAGGACTGAGTTGGGAGATTGCTTCCTTCATAGCCAGTTTGGTCGCTTCATAGATATTGACTTGGTCGATGACCTGATTATCCATGATACCAATCCCGATTGACAAGGCTTGGTCTTGAACTGCTTTGAAAATCTCCAGATGCTTCTTTTTAGGAATTTTCTTGCTATCGTTGAGACCTTTAATCTTACAATTTTGAGGTAAAATAACGGCTGCCGCGACTACAGGGCCAGCAAGAGGACCACGGCCGACCTCATCAACACCAGCAATTAAGGTCAATCCTTGCTTATAAAGTTCTTTTTCATAAGAAAGCATGGATTCCAAACGCAAATTTTCATCTAATTCAGCTTGAATGGCTTTTTTACGCTTGCTGATTTCCTTTTGAACTCCAGAGCGACCATCCTTTTCAAGTTCTAAAAAAATAGGGCTTTCTAAATCCTTGACCGTAGCAAGGAGTTCTTTGATTTCTTTAATCGTCGCCATCGAGGTCTTCCAATGTATCTAAGGTATAGTTACCGAGTTTGCCATCACGAACTTCCTTCACGAAGAGACTGTAAAAACGGTCATAGTCGTCACGGAAACCGAGGGCGCGAGTCATATCCATAATAATAACAGGAGCTTCTTCTTCAATTTTCATTTGTTTGAAGCGTTCAGCCAGCTTTTCTGGATAATGTTCTTTGAAATAATTGATACCAAAAATGGTCACCTCATCCATAGGAAGCAACTGGTCTTTGATAGCTCCAGTCAAGGCTAGTTTAAGAGCGACAGTTTCGTCTTCGAACTTAGGCCAGAGAATCCCTGGTGTATCCAAGATTTCCAGGTCTTTATTGGTTTTGAGCCATTGTTGCCCCTTGGTCACACCTGGTTTGTTACCGACAACGGCAATCTTCTTACCAGCTAAGCGGTTCATGAGAGTTGATTTACCAGCGTTTGGAATACCGATAATCATGGTACGCAAGGTTTCAATCTTAATCCCACGTTCTTTCTGGCGAGCAATCTTATCAACCATGAGCTTTTTAGCTGCGTCTGTTACGACTTTTACAGTCACTTGTTCTTTAGAGTTGATAGCCAGAGTCTGAATTCCTTGTGATTCAAAATACTGACGCCATTCCTTGGTTATTGCTGGATCGGCCAAGTCTGCCTTGTTTAAAATCAAAAGTTTTGGTTTGTCACCAACAATCTTGGTCAACATAGGATTTTGACTAGATAGAGGTAAGCGAGCATCCACCAAAATTGTCACAAAATCAACAAATTTTAAATTTTCCTGCACCTGTCGACGCGCCTTAGACATGTGACCAGGAAACCATTGAATAGTAGCCATTGAGTTTTTTTCCTTTCGTATCAAGGGTTTAGAGCCCCTATTTTATTTTACTATCGCTTGAACATAAAATGAATGATGTTCAAACAATTTTTGTTTTATAATACAGAAATCTACTTTATATTATATCATGACTTCTATAGCCCTTCAAGCTCCCTGAATAGAAAAAAGCCATCAAATGATGACTTTTCAGAGGGAACAAAAACTGTCCCCTTTATATTTTAAACAACGGATTTAAGAAACCATCTGTGTTTTGCAACAATTTCTTATAAACTTTCCACTTGAGGCCTTCGGTATGCTTGAAACCACCTTCTTTCAAGTCTTTCTCAACAGCAGTGTTAAATAAGTCTTGGAGTTGAGCATAAGTTGAAATTTTAGAACCGTCTACTTCAATCTCAACAAAGCCTTTCTGTGCTTTCGCATACACTTCATGATACCAATGTTTCTTCCACTCTTCGAGGTTTTGGAATTGATTATTAGAAACTTTCTTGATAATGAAATCATCACCTAAAAGCCCTTTATTTTCTCTGTTGGCATCACCTTTTAACTTGTTAGAGACATAAGGGATAAAGCCATTTTCATAACCATAGTAACCCCACATACGGAAAGTATTGTGTTTAAAGGAAATAGAACCTACGGTGCTTCGACTCGTATTCCCGCCAAAGATACCTGCCATCATATTGACAGTTTGATAAGCACTATCAAAACCTTCCGTACGGAAGCGACCGTTATTTGGCATACCATGAAGAGTTACAAAGTTATTATCTACCAACTTGTCAATGCTATCAATTGGTAATTTCTTCTCTTCTTCCGTCAAGTCACGCAATTTGTCCCACTGGTGTGGTTCTCCAATTAAACGGTTTCTATCCGCATTGGTGCGCCACTCTTTATCCATCTTCTTGAACCACTTAGAGTTATCAGATAACTTTTGCTTAATAACAGCAGTAGCTTCTAAGTAATCCAACATCATCATAGACTCATTGTAGTTTTTCATATAACTATCAATCTTGTCTCGACTGTCTAACTTAGCTGGGTCATAGTTATAAAGTTGCTCTCCATCATTTTTACGCTCATAAGCCATATTGATACCGAGCGCACCATATTCACTATTTGGAGTAGACTTATCAGGAGTTTGTAACATACCTTGAGCGAAGGCTTCTAAATCAGTACCTTCACGGTGTCTATGACCTCCGTAGTAAACCATTCTATCGTTAACGTGAGTCGTTTCATGGGTAAAGGCTGAAATACCAAAGTCGTCTAACATTTTCGTAACCATGAAATACACTTGATCGTCTTTATACGGGTCGCCATAAATCTTAGCCATCGCCCCCATAGCGCCATTTACTTGATGCCAACGATCAGTCGGGCCGAATAGCTCACGAATAGGAGATACCACTGCACCACCTCGTCCATAACCTTGACGATTTGCATCGGGAATGCCGTCATACCACTGACTGTCCCACACAGGAGTCGGTACCATATTTTGACTCTTAAGGAGTTTATCACGTACACTCGGAAGAGCTAAACGAGACCAAAAGTCTAGGTATCTTTGTTGTGCTTTTGCTACTAAATTAATCTTAGGTTTTAAAGACTCTCTCGCTTCCTCTGTATTTTTACCATATCTCTCAAATGAACTATAAGCTAAAGTGTTATAGGTAGAAATCATAAATATATGAGCTTTCTTCAAATTGAGCAATGGTAAAATCATACGACCGTGAATATCATTATTTAAACCATCAAATACACGGTGACGCTTATCTTTAAAGGCTTCTGTACTTGTTTCAGGTTCTACTACATAAACGTTTTTCGCAGAATGAATAAACCAGTCATTCAAATCTTTATCTTCTGTAAACAAACGCATGTTATAGTCTAAGAAGCTACGTAAATCACCTTTACCAGTTGCACCAGCAATCACTTCTTTGTAAGCATCTTGTGTACGGTCACCTTTTAAGAAATGCTCTCTTGACCCAATTTGAATCAAACGATCTAATACACTTGGTGTCTTACCATAAAAGTCAGGTTTAAACATCATAATATCTTTGATACTCAAATCACCATATTTGATATCATAGTAACGATTAAGATAAGTCAGTCCCATCATAATTTTAGCTTTGTTATCTTCAACTTTCTTAAGTAAAGCACGCTCAACTACTTCCCCACCGTTTAACTGATGATCTTCATTTTCTAAAATCTGACTAACAAGTTTTTCTAAGTTTCCTTTTACTTCTTCAAAGCTTTCTTCGAAATACAAGCCTTTAATATACTCAGTTTTCTTATCTGGTGTGTTCTTCCAAGGTTTATCACGCTGATCCATCAAGCTACGAACTTCATCTGAAAGTAAGGTAACACTAGCTAACTTCTCTTTAATACCGCTTGCTAACTGGTTACGATTCTTCATAACCATATTTGGAGTATAGACAATGTTTTGACCTGCCACATCATACTCTTTTACTTGAGCTACTTTAGAGTCCGTTTTAGCAGTTACAGCTAACTCTTCTTTTGTACCATCAGCATAGTGAACCATAATCTTATCAATATCCGATAAATCAGTTACAAACTGCCCTGATTTCATACCCGTTACAGACAGAACGGTTTTCTTAACAAGATTGGACTCATCTGTTAGCTTATTCCCTTGGTTTACAATCCACTCTTTGTTATAGAACGGTTGAAGTTTTTCAATGTTGCGATAGGCTTGTTCACGTTCAACTTTGTAATCTTGCGTTGTCTTATACTCATTATCCCGTGTTGTGAGAGCGTTGAGTTTATTTACAATGGGCTCTGTAATTGCATATTTATCTGCTGTGATAGCCAATTCTTTAATTTTCTTATCAGCTTCCTCTTGTGTTATAGGCTTAATACGATGCAATTCTTTAGAATGCTTGTATGATGAAGTACCCTTACTTACATCTTTTACAACGTAGTTTCTATTAACATTGTTACCAGTCCAATAAGGATCGGCACTGATATCATGTGAACCATAAAATATTTCTCCGGTTTCAACTTTCATCATTGAAACAGAATCTTCAATCGAACCATGCATGTTAAGACTTCCAACAGCACCGCCAACTTCAATTGGTTCTTCCACAACTATTGTACCTTTAACAACAGATTTTTTAATAGCTCCCTCTCTACCTACAGCATAGTTATCGCCTCCATTTTGCGACCAGTAAGCTATACCTGCAGCCTTAGCTTTCTTCCCTCGAATATTGGCATCTACATAAGCCTGCTCTACCAGCCCCTTCCAGTTTTCACCAACAATACCAGTCAAGAACGAACTACCTGTACCAATAGAGGTCACATTCCCAATAAAAGCTACATTTCTCAATGTACCGCCACTATCAATCTTATCAATAAATCCAGATACCCAGTTTCTACCTAATACGTTACCAGTCACTTTGACATCTTCAATTTTAGCGCCGCCTTTAATAGTGTCGGCAATCGGAGCAATTCGGTCTGCCCATGGCATATTTATGTCAACATTACCAAGATTAATATTCTTAATCGTTCCACCAATAACATTGCCAAATAACGGACGTGACAGGTTATGAATGGTATAGTGATTATCACCATCACTCAAGAGCTTACCTTTGAAATCTTTCGTAACATATGATTTACCAAATGCTGATACATTTGTGGCATTAAGGTCAGCACCCAATTTAAACTCGCCATTTGGATGTTCTTGCATATCTCTCACAAGTTCATTGAAATTGTAATATACATTATTGACTTTTGGAACTGATTTTTCAATATAATGCACATACTTATTACGAACCTTCGTTGGATCTGTATGTTGAATTAAATCTTTCGCTTCAGCAGTGATTTTATAAAGTTTTTTACCTTCTTCTGTCACCTCTTCAATAGAGTCAACAGCTAAACGAGTTACCTTATTATCGCGACTAGTGATTTTTAAGTACATTTTTTTAACATCTTCATCAGATGGTTTTTCATTCATAAAATCACTAGGTGTTTCAGTACCATCATCATTTACCTTCACTAAATTAGTAGATGCGATATTTTTAATTTCAACTTTTTTCAACTCTAAACGTAAAGGTTTTTCATCCAATTTAGACGTTTCATCACCTTCACCACGGTTGTAAGTCATTGTTGTTGCAATTTTATAATCTTTGAATAAATCCAAACCTTGAACAGCATCTGTCAATTTTTCTTTAGATAAGTCAACTCGCTTAACAATAGTATTCCCATCCTTAATCTCAGCTATAATGCTCTTGATTTCAGCATTATCTGTATTTTCAAGAGTATAATCCAATTTAGCTGAACGATCCATCGCATCTTCTGTAACCTTATCCAAAGTCAAAGTTGGTGCAACTTTTGTAGTATATTCAGGTAACTCAGCTTGAACTTCAGGTTCACCCTTTTCGGTTACCACCGCTTCTGGTAATGCTGGTTGAACTTCAGGTTCCCCTTTTTCAGTCACAACAGCTTCGGGTAAGACTAGTTGAACTTCAGGTTCCCCTTTTTCAGTCACAACAGCTTCGGGTAATGTCGGTTGAACTTCAGGTTCTCCT
>NZ_JUPG01000124.1 GCF_001074825.1 Streptococcus pseudopneumoniae | reverse complement strand
CCGACTGGATCTGTATAGGCTGGGACTTCTACAGTTGGTGGGGTAATCAAGTTGCCTTCGCCAGCTGTACTGGTTGTACCTACTGGATTTACTGCTTCAATTGCTTTAACTCCTGTAGTTTGAGCGGCATCTACACCATCTTGATCTTTCGCTTCATTGATAGCGTTAACGGCTGCGACAGCGGCTTTCGCTACTTCGGCTTTCGCTGCTGCTTTTTCATCGTCTGACAATTTAGCGTTCTT
>NZ_JUPG01000123.1 GCF_001074825.1 Streptococcus pseudopneumoniae | reverse complement strand
CAAGCGGTAAGGCAAGGGACTTTGACTCCCTCATGCGTTGGTTCGAATCCAGCTACCCCAGTTACTATTTGCCGGCGTGGCGGAATTGGCAGACGCGCTGGACTCAAAATCCAGTGTCCGCAAGGACGTGCCGGTTCGACCCCGGCCGCCGGTATAGTATAGCGTTAGGAACGTAGTTAATCTTCGTTCCTTTTTTATATTATTTTTGGTATAATAGTAGTTATTCAAATTTTATTTAGATTAAGAAAGAGTAAGATAGTATGTCTCGTTCTATCGATTTATTAAAACATCGGTATTTGAAAAATATTAAAGAAAATCCTGAATTGTTTATCGGAATTGAGTTGGAGTATCCTGTTGCAAGTTTAGAAGGGGATGCTACAAATGTTGAAATTATAAAGGATCTATTTCATTATTTAGTTTCCGCTCTGGATTTCACTGTAGAAAAGGTAGATGATTTTGACAATCCTATCCAGTTAGTGGATCCGATAAGTCAGGATGCGATTTTGTTTGAAGTTTCCTATACGACGATTGAGTTTGCATTTGGTAAGGCTGAAACGATTCAAGAGGTCGAGAATCGTTTTAATAATTATATGGATGTAATTCAGAGTAAATTAAGTGAATCCAATCATGCTATTGTTGGCTGTGGTATTCATCCCAACTGGGATAAAAATGAGAATTGTCCAGTTTCTTACCCACGCTATCAGATGTTGATGGACTATTTGAATTTGAGTAGAAATGTGACTAAATCAGACTTGCATCATTTCCCTGAATATGGTGCTTTTATCTGTGGGAGTCAGGTTCAGCTGGATATTTCAAAATCCAACTACTTACGGGTGATTAATACTTTTACTCAAATTGAAGCAGCTAAGGCTTATTTATTTGCGAACTCTGAATTTTCGGGTGCAGATTGGGATACGAAAATTTCAAGGGATATTTTCTGGGAAGAATCCATGCATGGTATCTATACAGAGAATGTGGGGGTTAATGCTAGACTCTTTGATGATGAGGAGGATTTTTTTGACTATCTAGCTCATTCTGCAATTTTTACTGCGGAACGTAATGGGCAGACCTATTATTTTTATCCGGTTCAGGCAAGGGATTATTTGCCTATGCCTGAAATCCAGGCATTTACTCTGAATGGGGATGAGGTTCTTATTTACCCTAAGGAGAAGGATTTTGAAACTCATCGTAGTTACCAATACCAAGACTTAACGACTCGAGGAACTGTTGAGTTTCGTAGTGTGTGTACTCAGCCTCTTGATAGGACTTTTGCTTCTGCAGCTTTTCACTTGGGATTGTTGGTTAATTTAGATAAGTTAGAAGCTTACTTAGAAACAGCACCTTTCTTTAAAGCATTTGGGAGAAATTACAAATTTTTAAGGCGACAATTTTCTAAGAAAAAGCTTACAGATCAGGAAGAAACAGCGATTATAGAGTTTTCAAAAGACTTACTCTTGCTAGCTGATGAAGGACTGAAGATGAGAAATAAACAAGAAATGATTTATTTAGAGCCTTTGAAAGAAGAATTGGGACTATAATTTCTCTTATAAAGGGAGAATTTTCTGAAAAATCATGATATAATGGAAGAGACTATAGATAAAGGATAGAGAGTAATGACATTAGTTTATCAATCAACGCGTGATGCCAACAATACAGTAACTGCCAGCCAAGCCATTTTGCAAGGTTTGGCGACGGACGGTGGTTTGTTTACACCGCTTACTTATCCAAAGGTAGATTTGGACTTTGACAAATTGAAAGATGCTTCTTATCAGGAAGTTGCTAAGCTTGTTTTGTCAGCATTTTTAGATGACTTTACAGCTGAGGAGTTGGACTACTGTATCAACAATGCCTACGATAGCAAGTTTGATACTCCAGCTATAGCGCCTTTGGTGAAATTAGACGGGCAATACAACTTGGAACTGTTCCATGGTTCAACGATTGCCTTTAAGGATATGGCCTTGTCTATCTTGCCATACTTTATGACGACTGCTGCTAAGAAACATGGCTTGGAGAACAAGATTGTCATTTTGACAGCGACATCTGGTGATACAGGGAAAGCTGCTATGGCAGGCTTCGCAGATGTTCCAGGTACTGAAATTATCGTCTTTTATCCAAAAGATGGTGTCAGCAAGGTACAAGAGCTACAAATGACCACTCAGATTGGCAACAATACTCATGTTATTGCTATTGATGGTAACTTTGACGATGCACAAACCAACGTGAAACATATGTTTAACGATGTAGCCCTTCGTGAAAAATTAGCGGCCAACAAGTTGCAATTTTCATCAGCTAACTCTATGAACATTGGTCGTTTGGTACCACAAATTGTTTATTATGTTTATGCCTACGCTCAGTTGGTCAAAACTGGTGAGATTGTGGCTGGTGATAAGGTCAACTTCACAGTACCAACAGGAAACTTTGGAAATATCTTGGCTGCCTTTTATGCTAAGCAAATTGGTTTGCCAGTTGGTAAATTGATCTGTGCTTCAAATGACAACAATGTTTTGACAGACTTCTTCAAGACACGTGTTTACGACAAGAAACGTGAGTTTAAAGTAACAACTAGTCCATCTATGGATATCTTGGTATCTTCAAACTTGGAGCGTTTGATTTTCCATCTTTTGGGGAATGATGCGGTTAAGACGGCTGAACTCATGAATGCCTTGAATACACAAGGACAATATGAACTGACTGATTTTGATGTAGAGATTCTGGAGCTCTTTGCAGCTGAATATGCGACTGAGGAAGAAACAGCGGCAGAAATCAAGCGTGTTTATGAGTCAGATTCTTATATTGAGGATCCACATACGGCGGTTGCCTCAGCAGTTTATAGAAAATACCAAGCGGTTACTGATGATGCGACTAAGACAGTGATTGCTTCAACAGCTAGTCCATACAAGTTCCCAGTAGTTGCAGTAGAGGCTGTAACAGGAAAAGCAGGTTTAACTGATTTTGAAGCCTTGGCTCAATTACATGACATTTCAGGAGTGGCAGTGCCACCAGCGGTTGATGGCCTTGAAACAGCTCCAGTTCGTCACAAGACAACTGTGGCAGCTACTGACATGCAAGCAGCGGTTGAAGCTTATCTAGGACTTTAAGACAGAGGGAGTAAACTCGGTTGGGAAACCAACTGAGTTTCTTTTCATCAGGAGGAGAGATTGTTTAAGAAAAATAAAGACATTCTTAATATTGCCTTACCAGCTATGGGTGAAAACTTTTTGCAGATGCTCATGGGAATGGTGGACAGTTATTTGGTTGCTCATTCAGGATTGATAGCTATTTCGGGTGTATCAGTAGCTGGCAATATTATCACTATTTATCAGGCGATTTTCATTGCTCTAGGGGCAGCTATTTCTAGTGTTATTTCAAAAAGTTTGGGGCAGAAGGATCAGTCTAAGCTAGCCTATCATGTGACTGAGGCGTTGAAAATTACTTTACTATTAAGTTTCCTTTTAGGAGCTTTGTCCATCTTCGCTGGGCAAGAGATGATTGGACTCTTGGGAACGGAGAGAGATGTAGCTGAGAGTGGTGGACTGTATCTATCCTTGGTAGGCGGATCGATTGTTCTTTTGGGCTTGATGACGAGTTTGGGAGCCTTGATTCGTGCAACGCATAATCCACGTCTGCCTCTTTATGTTAGTCTCTTGTCAAATGCCTTGAATATTCTCTTTTCTAGCCTAGCTATTTTTATCCTTGATATGGGGATAGCGGGTGTTGCTTGGGGGACTATTCTGTCTCGTGTGGTTGGTCTTGTGATTTTGTGGTCACAATTAAAACTGCCTTATGCGAAGCCAACTTTTGGACTGGATAAAGATTTACTGACTTTGGCTTTACCAGTAGCTGGAGAGAGACTTATGATGCGGGCTGGAGATGTAGTGATCATTGCCTTGGTCGTTTCTTTTGGGACGGAGGCAGTGGCTGGAAATGCGGTCGGAGAAGTCTTGACCCAGTTTAACTACATGCCAGCCTTTGGCGTTGCTACGGCAACGGTTATGTTGGTAGCCCGAGCAGTTGGGGAGGATGATTGGAAAAGAGTAGCTGGTTTGAGTAAGCAAACCTTTTGGCTCTCTCTTTTTCTCATGTTGCCCTTGACCTTTAGTATCTATGCCTTAGGAATACCACTGACTCATCTCTATACGACTGATCCTCTAGCGGTTGAGGCTAGTGTTCTAGTGACACTTTTTTCACTACTTGGTACTCCCATGGCGACAGGGACAGTTATTTATACGGCAGTTTGGCAGGGTTTGGGGAATGCTCGGTTTCCCTTTTATGCGACAAGTATAGGAATGTGGTGTATTCGCATTGGGACAGCCTATCTGATGGGAATTGTTCTTGGTTGGGGCTTGCCTGGTATTTGGGCAGGAACTCTTTTGGATAATGGTTTTCGTTGGTTATTTCTACGCTACCGTTACCAGCGTTATATGAGCTTGAAAGGATAGGAAATGCAAAAAACAGCTTTTATTTGGGATTTAGACGGGACTTTATTGGACTCTTACGAAGAGATTTTATCAGGGATTGAGGAGACTTTTGCTCAGTTTTCTATTCCTTATGATAAGGAGAAAGTGAGAGAGTTTATCCTTAAATTTTCTGTGCAGGATTTGCTTGTGCAGGTGGCAGAAGAGAGAAAACTGGATGTGGAAGTGCTAAATCAGGTGCGTGCCCAGAGTCTTGCTGAGAAGAATGCCCAGGTAGTTTTGATGCCAGGTGCGCGTGAGGTGTTGGCTTGGGCAGACCAAGTAGGGATTCGGAACTTTGTTTACACTCATAAGGGAGACAATGCTTTTACCATTCTAAGAGACTTGGGATTGGAATCCTATTTCACAGAGATTTTAACCAGTCAGAGTGGCTTTGCGCGGAAGCCCAGTCCAGAAGCGGCTACCTATCTGTTAGACAAGTATCAGTTGGATTCTGACAAGACTTATTATATAGGGGACCGGACTCTGGATGTGGAATTCGCCCAGAATAGTGAGATTCAAAGTATCAACTTTTTAGAGTCGTCTTATGAAGGGAATCACAGGATTCAGTCGCTAACAGATATTCCTCATATTTTTGAGAGCAAGTAACGAGAAGATTGTGTCAGATTTGTGACAGAGACCTAACAAACTATTTCAAGTAACCGAGTTTGTTACAATGAATAGACAGTTCTGTTAAATAGGCCCGGGAGGGCTTTTTTTCTGCATTTTTTGTGTTATCATAGACAGGTACTCATTTGAAAGGAATTTGAAAGAATGAAGAAAAGAATAATATTAGCGTCAACAGTAGCCTTGTCATTTGCCCCAGTATTGGCAACTCAAGCAGAAGAAGTTCTTTGGACTGCACGTAGTGTTGAGCAAATCCAAAATGATTTGACTAAAACGGACAACAAAACAAGTTATACAGTTCAGTATGGCGATACCTTGAGCACCATTGCAGAAGCCTTGGGTGTAGATGTCACAGTTCTTGCGAATTTGAATAAAATCACTAATATGGACTTGATTTTCCCAGAAACTATTTTGATAACGACTGTCAATGAATCAGAAGAAGTAACAGAAGTTGAAATCCAAACTCCTCAAGCAGACTCTAGTGAAGAAGTGACAACTGCGACAGCGGATTTGACAACCAATCAAGTAACCGTAGATGATCAAACTGTTCAGGTTGCAGATCTTTCTCAACCGATTGCAGAAGTTCCAAAAGCGGTAGAAACTACAAGTACAAAAGAAGTAGCATCAAATTCAGAAGTTGCAGAGACAGTGACTGCTACAGAAGAAGTGGCACCATCTACAGACTCTACTACGCCAGAGGGACAAACAGCTGAAACAACTAGTCCAGTTGAAGAAGTAGCTCCTCAGGCAATGACGCCAGCTGAGAAAGAGGAAACACAAGCCAGTCCTCAGGCTGCGTCAACAGTGGCAACAACTGCAACAAGTTCAGAAGAAGTAAAAGAAGTAGCATCAAGTGAAGCTACACCAGCAGTTTCTACTTATCAACCAGAAGAGACAAAAACAGCTTCAACAACTTACGCAGCTCCAGCTGCGCCTGATTATGCTGGACTGGCAGTAGCAAAATCTGAAAATGCAGGTCTTCAACCACAGACGGCTGCCTTTAAAGAAGAAATTGCCAACTTGTTTGGCATCACATCCTTTAGTGGTTACCGTCCAGGAGACAGTGGAGATCACGGAAAAGGTTTGGCTATCGACTTTATGGTACCAGAAGGCTCAGAACTAGGGGATAAGATTGCGGAATATGCTATTCAAAACATGGCTAGCCGTGGCATTAGTTACATCATCTGGAAACAACGTTTCTATGCTCCATTCGATAGCAAATATGGACCAGCTAATACTTGGAACCCAATGCCAGACCGTGGTAGCGTGACAGAAAATCACTATGACCACGTTCACGTTTCAATGAATGGATAAACCAGACTTTGTAATATCATTTTGACGAATGAGATCTAGCTTTCGTGCTAGGAAGCGAGTCTCGTTCGTTTTTTCTTTGTCAATTTGAATGGAAAATGGAGAGTCACCATCTTGTAATGAGTTAAGCATAATTCTTGCAATTTATTTTACTTTATGACATAATTGATTTATCAACTATTGATAAATCAATATATAAGAGGGAAGAAATGATAGAGATTCAAGATTTACTGTATCAACTCCGCTTGTCTGAGCAAGCGAGCACGCAATTATTTGAAAAAAGACTTGGAATTAGTTTGACACGGTATCAGATTTTATTATTTTTGCTGAAGCATTCCCCTTGTAATCAAATAGCGGTTCAGGAGCGTTTAAAAATTGATCAGGCTGCTTTGACACGGCATTTCAAGATTTTGGAAAAGGAAGGTTTGGTGGAGCGTCATCGTAATCCTGAAAATCAGCGGGAAGTCTTGGTAGAGGCTACGAAGTATGCCAAGGAGCAGTTAGTGGTGAATCCCCCTCTGCAACATATCAAGGTTAAGGAAGCGATGGAAAGTATCTTAACAGAGTCCGAAAGAACAGAACTCAGCCGTTTATTAAATAAATTGGTTTTGGGTATTGAAAATATAGAAATTTAAGGAGAAATAGATGTCAATTATTACAATCATTTTAGCAACGATTGTTGCTTTGGAGCATTTTTACATTTTTTATTTGGAAAGTATTGCAATGCAATCAGATGCAACCAGTCGTGTCTTTAACATGGACAAGGAAGAACTGGCTCGTCCGTCAGTAAGTTCATTGTTTAAAAATCAAGGGATTTATAATGCTTTGCTAGGAGTCTTTCTCTTGTATGGAATTTATTTCTCACAGAATTTAGAAATTGTGACTATTTTTGTCTTGTTTGTGATTGGTGCTGCGGCTTATGGCTCTCTTACAGCAGATAAGAAAATTATTTTGAAGCAAGGTGGTCCAGCTATTTTGGCCTTGATTAGTATTTTATTCTTTTAATAAACTCAAAGATCAATCCTAGCCTCGCTAGTCCTTTTCACTCCAGAATAAGGGAAATATGTTATACTTATTTTTAAGAAAAGAATCTCATGGATCGTTTGTAAGGAGTTGGAAATGAAAGTATTAGTGACAGGTTTTGAGCCCTTTGGAGGGGAAAAGGTTAATCCAGCCTTGGAGGCCATTAAAGGTTTACCAGCTGAAATCTATGGTGCTGAGGTCCGTTGGCTAGAAGTGCCGACAGTCTTTCACAAATCGGCCCATGTATTGGAAGAAGAGATGAACTGTTATCAACCTGACTTTGTCCTTTGTATTGGTCAAGCAGGTGGACGAACTAGCTTGACACCGGAACGAGTGGCCATTAATCAAGACGATGCACGGATTTCTGATAATGAAGGCAATCAACCGATTGATCTTCCTATTCGTCCAGATGGTGCTCCGGCCTACTTTAGTAGTCTACCGATTAAAGCAATGGTTCAAGCTATAAAAAAAGAGGGATTGCCGGCCTCTGTTTCCAATACGGCAGGAACTTTTGTCTGCAATCATTTGATGTATCAGGCCCTCTATTTGGTAGAAAAGAAATTTCCACATGTTAAGGCAGGTTTTATGCATATTCCTTATATGATGGAACAGGTGGTGAATAGACCGACTACCCCAGCTATGAGTTTAGTTGACATTAGGCGAGGGATAGAAGCGGCAATCGGCGCTATTATCGAATATGGGGATGAGGACCTCAAGTTGGTAGGAGGAGAAACTCATTGATAGAAAAAAGCTTGAGGGGAAATCCTTCAAGCTTTTGGACGTTTTCGAGCCAATACTGCTCGGTAAAAAATTATTTTATTGATTTGAATATAGGGTAGGAGTGAAAAACTAGCAATTCTAAAGGTAATCCAATTGAGGAAGTACCAAGGAAGGAGTTGTAAGTCTAGGACAAAGCGCTGAAACTTGTAACCTTTCATCAGGAAACGGCTGGTTTTAAGGATTTGTCCTGGTCTGGCTTGTCCCAAGTCGAGAGTGTCGCAGAGGAGAAATTCTACCTGAGAATAGGCATAGTATTGTGGAATATAGAGACTATTTCCGAGAATCATCAAGAGGATACTTGCTAGAAAGTAGAGACCAAAGGTCATGAGGAAGCGCTCTGTTTCAATTGACGTGAAATCTAGATTGGGAAACTCAGGGTGGAGGGCAACGAATTTCTTTGCAAGAAAGCTACTGTAAAAAAGGAAATAAATTCCAAGCAAACTAGGAATGCTCCATAAGAAGAGATAGAAACGTTTGAGGAGGAGGGTCAAAAAGGTTTGTGAAAAGTGCTCTTCGTTAAAGAGAGTGAGACTATTTTTGACGGTTAGTTCTATATCAGGATTCTTGATGAGTTTCAGGGTTGTATAGACTGAACTGGTCAGGAGAATCGTTCCGATAAAGGAGACTAATAGTGGAAAAAGGTAGGCTTGGAATACATGACCAAGAACGCTTAAAAAGGATTGCTCTAAAATAGACTCGTTGATGCGCTCTAAGGGATTAAGGAAGCCAGACAAGATGACCAGCATGCTAGGTAAGAGATAGACGAGAAAGAGGCGGGGATTTTCAGCCTGAAATTGTCTGGCCTGCAGACGAATGGTTTTTAAATCAATTTTTGGGTATTTCATTCTCTCATTATACCATAGTTCGTGACAGTTCCAGCTTTTTTTGATAAAATCATACAGTATGCCCTTGGGCACAAAGTATGAACTGGGACTGTTTTTCCCAGCTTCGGAGGTAAAAAATGTCAGATTCACCAATCAAATATCGTTTGATTAAGAAAGAAAAACACACGGGAGCTCGTCTGGGCGAAATCATCACCCCCCACGGCACTTTCCCGACACCTATGTTTATGCCAGTTGGGACTCAAGCTACTGTCAAAACTCAGTCGCCAGAAGAGTTAAAGGAGATGGGTTCAGGAATCATCCTGTCAAACACCTATCATCTCTGGCTTCGTCCTGGAGATGAACTCATCGCACGCGCAGGTGGTCTCCACAAGTTCATGAATTGGGACCAGCCAATTTTGACGGATAGTGGTGGTTTTCAGGTTTATTCTCTAGCAGATAGCCGTAATATCACAGAAGAAGGAGTAACCTTTAAAAACCATCTCAATGGTTCTAAGATGTTCTTATCGCCAGAAAAAGCAATTTCTATTCAGAACAATTTGGGCTCAGACATCATGATGTCCTTTGACGAATGTCCACAGTTTTATCAACCTTATGACTACGTTAAGAAATCAATCGAGCGTACTAGCCGTTGGGCTGAGCGTGGTTTGAAGGCTCACCGTCGTCCACATGACCAAGGATTATTTGGGATTGTGCAGGGGGCAGGATTTGAAGACCTGCGTCGCCAATCAGCTCACGACCTTGTCAGTATGGATTTCCCAGGCTACTCTATCGGTGGCTTGGCAGTGGGAGAAACCCACGAAGAGATGAATGCGGTTTTGGACTTTACAACCCAACTGCTTCCTGAAAATAAACCTCGCTATTTGATGGGTGTGGGAGCACCAGATAGCTTGATCGATGGGGTGATTCGTGGTGTAGATATGTTTGACTGTGTCTTGCCGACTCGAATTGCTCGTAATGGGACTTGTATGACCAGTCAGGGACGTTTGGTTGTAAAAAATGCTCAGTTTGCTGAGGACTTTACGCCACTAGATCCTGAATGTGATTGTTACACATGTAAGAATTACACACGCGCCTACCTTCGTCACCTGCTCAAGGCTGATGAAACCTTCGGTATCCGCTTGACTAGCTACCACAATCTTTACTTCTTGCTTAACCTGATGAAGCAAGTGCGACAAGCCATTATGGATGACAATCTTTTGGAATTTCGTGAGTATTTTGTTGAAAAATATGGCTATAATAAGTCAGGCCGTAATTTCTAAAATGGAGTTGATATAAGCTAAAAATCCTAAGTTTTCTCTTAGGATTTTTCTTCTTTTTTTGATAGAATAAAGTGTATAACGAAAGGAAGAATAAACTCGTATGCGCATTAAATGGTTTTCCTTGATTAGGATTACAGGTTTACTCCTGGTACTCTTGTATCATTTCTTTCAGACCATCTTTCCTGGAGGATTTTTCGGGGTAGATGTCTTTTTCACGTTTTCAGGCTTCCTGATTACGGCTCTACTCATCGAAGAATTTTCTAAAAATCATGAGATTGATTTGGTTGGATTTTTTAGGAGACGCTTTTATCGGATTGTGCCACCTGTGGTTTTGATGGTCTTGGTAACCATGCCTTTTACTTTCTTGGTTCGCCAAGATTATGTGGCTGGAATTGGTGGTCAGATTGCTGGTGTCCTTGGTTTTATGACCAACTTCTATGAAATGTTAACAGGTGGGAGTTATGAATCTCAGTTCATTCCTCATTTATTTGTTCATAACTGGAGTTTGGCTGTTGAGGTTCACTACTATATTCTATGGGGACTGGCAGTTTGGTTCTTATCTAAGCAGTCCAGATCAAATGGTCAGTTGAGAGGGATGGTCTTTCTCTTATCAGCTGCTGCCTTCTTGATTAGTTTCTTCTCCATGTTTATTGGTAGTTTTCTAGTAACCTCTTATTCCTCTGTTTATTTCTCCAGTTTAACTCATGTCTATCCATTCTTTTTGGGAAGTATTCTAGCAACGATTGTAGGCGTTCGTCAGACGACTTCCCTCGTCAAGCAGTTGGATAAAATCTGGGATTTACGCAAGACTCTTTTAGTTTTTGGAGGAGGTTTTAGCTTCTTACTCATTTTGACCTTCTTTGTCAAATTCACTTATCTTTTTGCCTATCTTATAGGCTTCTTGTTTGCCAGTCTTGCAGCTCTTGCTATGATATTGGCAGTGCGTGTCTTACATGAAAAGACTCCTAATATGCAGGAACCAAAGATTATCAGCTTTTTAGCGGATACTAGCTATGCAGTTTATCTCTTCCATTGGCCTTTCTATATCATTTTCTCACAGTTGACATCAAATCTTTTTGCTGTGTTACTGACTTTGATTTGTTCTTATGGCTTTGCTAGCCTATCATTTTATGTGTTGGAACCTTGGATTGCAGGAAAGAACACACCTGTTTTACAAACTCTTCGTCCCCTGCCTTATATTCACGCAATTCTTGCAACAAGTACAGGAATCTTGACCATCATTGTCTGCACGGTGACCTTGTTGGCTCCACAAGTTGGAGCTTTTGAGACAGATTTAACTGTCAATGGCTTGAAGCAAGCTGCAACCAATCTTGGCCAGACCAAGGTGATGGCAGAACGAGCAGAAGCTGATAGTTTAGGAATTGCTGATGGCACTATGTTAATTGGTGACTCGGTGGCTCTAAGGGCAAATACAGCTCTGCAGACAGCTCTTCCTGGGGCACAGATTAATGCACAAGTTAGTAGAACAACCAAGACTGCAAATGAAATCATGCTAAACAATAGCCAGAATAAATTTTTACCTAAGATGGTGGTCATTGCAACTGGGGTAAATAATCCTGAAAATTACAAGGACGATTGGGACAGTATCGTGAAAAATCTTCCTAAGGGACACCATATGGTTTTGGTGACTCCTTATGAGGGAGATAAGACAAAAGAGACCTATGCCATCGTTGAGAAGGCGGCTGCCTATATGAGAGAATTAGCAGAGAAGACACCTTATGTCACGATTGCTGATTGGAATCAAGTTGCTAAGGAACATCCAGAAATCTGGGCAGGAACAGACCAAGTCCATTTCGGAAGTGACACTAGTACTATTGAAGCCGGAGCAAAATTGTATGCAGATACCATTGCTACAGCCTTGCAGACAGCTCAAGATAAACCAGTTAAATCAAAATAACTTGTATTAAAAAGAGAAGAGTTGGAAAAATCCAGCTCTTTTAAAATATCTCCAGAAAATAGGTCTATACCATTTACAAATAAAAAAGAAAGGTTTATAATGTAATTGACATAATAAATTTTGGAATCAATCTTTTAAGGAGGTTAACATTATGCCTAATTATATTAAAGCGGATCAGTTTTTCTACCCACATGGAGTTCGCCGTGGTGGTTACTTGGAACTTGTGGACGGCAAGTTTGGGAAACATGTAGAGCAGATTCCTGAAGGAGCTGAGGTGCTTGACTATACAGGTTATAGCATTGCTCCAGGACTTGTGGATACCCACATTCATGGATTTGGAGGTGTGGATGTCATGGATAATAACATCGAAGGTACCCTTCATACCATGAGTGAAGGACTCCTCAGTATGGGAGTGACCAGCTTCTTACCAACAACCTTGACTTCCTCTTATGAACAATTACTTGCAGTAACAGAAAATATTGGTGCTCGTTACCAAGAAGCAAGTGGAGCGAAAATTCGTGGAATTTATTTTGAAGGTCCATATTTCACAGAAACTTTTAAGGGGGCACAAAATCCAACATATATGAGAGACCCAGGTGTTGAGGAGTTTCATTCTTGGCAGGATGCTGCAAAAGGGATGCTAAATAAAATCGCTATTGCACCAGAACGTGATGGGGTGGAAGATTTTGTACGTACTATTACAGGTGAAGGTGTGACAGTTGCACTTGGACACTCAGATGCGACATTTGAACAAGCTAAGAAGGCAGTTGATGCTGGAGCTAGTGTATGGGTACATGCCTATAATGGGATGCGTGGTTTAACACACCGCGAACTAGGTATGGTAGGAGCTATGTATGAGCTCCCACATACTTACGCAGAATTGATTTGTGATGGTTACCACGTAGATCCAAAAGCTTGTGAGATTTTACTTAAGCAAAAGGGGACAGAAAACATCGCTCTTATTACGGACTGTATGACAGCTGGTGGGCTTGAAGACGGTGACTATATGTTGGGAGAATTCCCTGTTGTAGTAGCAAATGGAACTGCACGTCTCAAATCTACTGGTAATTTGGCAGGTTCTATCCTCAAACTTAAAGATGGTATGAGAAATGTAGTCGAGTGGGGTATTGCAAATCCACACGAAGCGGTCATGATGGCTAGCCT
>NZ_JUPG01000122.1 GCF_001074825.1 Streptococcus pseudopneumoniae | reverse complement strand
TGCTCAAAGCACTGCTTTGAGGTTGTAGATAAGACTGACGAAGTCAGTTACATATATCTACGGCAAGGCGACGTTGACGTGGTTTGAAGAGATTTTCGAAGAGTATTATATTATGAAAAAGAGGATCAGTTGGTCCTCTTTTATTGTTAAAAAAATGAAAAACTCAGTAGCCTAGGTATAAGGCAACTGAGCTCTACTCTGTATTCAATTTTTAGTAATGAGAAGGTCTAGATAAAACTGGACAACTTCTTGTTCTGTGAAGTCTTGTCCTTTTTTTAGCCACCAGGTCAATGTCTCGATAAAGTTGGTAACAACTAAGTGTTGGAGATAAGAAGTAGGCAGACCTGGGTGAGCTTCTCTCAAATCATCAGCCAGCATGGGATAGACGTGGTATTCCAACTCTCTCTGAAGTTGACGGAGGAAGTAGTCATTTTTGGAGAATAGAAGACTGGTGATATGGTCTTGATTTTTCTGAAAATGCAGAAAGAGGTGGGCGAGGTAATCTTCGGTTGAAATAGATTGCTCTCTTTCAAAGAGGTGATGGAAGAGGTAGCGACAGAGCTCGTCTAGAAGCAGCTCCTTGCTCTCATAGTGGCAGTAAAATGTGGAGCGGCCCACATCTGCGAGATCAATGATAGCCTGAACAGTAGTAGCCTCGTAACCTTTAGCATTCAAAAGTTGTAGAAAAGCTTGATAGATGGCTTTTTTTGTTTTACTGATACGGCGGTCAATCTTAGTCATATGGACACTTGAGGCAAATTGTTCAGAACTGAATAAAGCTGACGCTTTGCTTCTATCCTTTCTTCAAGTTTTAGTGGATAATGATAGTGAACAAGGTGTTCATGAATCTATTATAACAAAGGAATGAGAAATATGAAGGCAAAATATGCTGTTTGGCTAGCTTTTTTCTTAAATGTGACTTATGCCATTGTCGAGTTTATCGCTGGTGGATTATTTGGGTCCAGTGCAGTTCTTGCTGACTCTGTGCATGACTTGGGAGATGCGATTGCAATTGGAATATCAGCTTTTCTAGAAACCATCTCTAATCGTGAGGAAGACAATCAGTACACCTTGGGCTATAAGCGTTTTAGTCTGCTAGGAGCCTTGGTGACAGCGATAATACTCATGACAGGATCTGTTCTAGTCATTTTGGAAAATGTCACGAAGATTTTAAATCCGCAACCAGTCAATGATGAGGGGATTCTCTGGTTAGGAATGATTGCGATTACTATTAATGTGTTAGCCAGTCTAGTGGTTAGTAAGGGAAAGACAAAGAATGAGTCTATTCTGAGTCTGCATTTTCTGGAAGATACCCTAGGGTGGCTGGCTGTGATTCTGATGGCGATTGTTCTTCGATTCACGAACTGGTATATCCTAGATCCACTTTTGTCCCTTGTCATTTCTTTCTTTATTCTTTCAAAAGCTCTTCCACGTTTTTGGTCTACGCTCAAGATTTTCTTGGATGCTGTGCCAGAAGGTCTTGATATCAAGCAAGTAAAGAATGGGCTGGAGCGATTGGACAATGTGGCCAGTCTTAATCAGCTTAATCTCTGGACTATGGATGGTTTGGAAAAAAATGCCATTGTCCATGTTTGTATAAAAGAAGTGGGAAATATGGAAGCTTGTAAAGAATCTATTCGAATTTTCCTCAAAGATTGTGGTTTCCAAAATATTACCATTGAGGTGGATGCAGACCTAGAAACTCATCAAGAACATAAGCGTAAGCTGTGTGACTTGGAGCCGAATCATGGGCATTATCATTAGAAAAAAGCGACAAATAATTGAGTACTATCTTATTTGGAATAGAGTATTTTCTTTATTATTTAAAATTGGTAAGAGAAGAGCATTGTATAAACTCCAGATGTATGATTGATAATTATAAAAAATTTTTAGATTAGATGCCAAATGCTTGACTTAGAGTCAACTCAAAGTTATATAATAAGATAAGTGAGTTAGAATAGCTTAAACTCAGTGAATAAAATGATAGGAGGTAAGCGTATGAATATTAAATCTGCCAGCGACTTATTGGAAATTTCAGCGGATACGATTCGGTATTATGAACGGGTTGGTCTTGTGCCACCGATTACTAGAACCGCAACTGGAATTCGTGACTTTCAAGATCAAGATATAGAAGCACTGGAATTTATTAAGTGTTTTCGTTCGGCGGGTGTCTCTGTGGACAGTTTAGTTGACTATATGTCGCTCTACCAAAAGGGGGATGAAACGAGAGAGGAAAGGCTTGGTATTTTAGAAGACGAAAAGAAAAAATTAGAGGAGCGCTTGTCTCAGTTACAGACGGCTTTAAATCGCTTAAATCTCAAAATTAAACTTTACAAGGAAGGAAAATTTTAAATGAAATCAGCAGTATATACAAAGGCGGGTCAGGTTGGACTTGCTACTATTGACCGTCCTCAAATTATAGAAGCAGATGATGCTATTATCCGCATTGTCCGTACTTGCGTTTGTGGTTCGGACCTTTGGAGTTACCGTAATCCCGAAATCGAAGAAGGGCATAGAAATAGCGGTCATGAGGCGATCGGGATTGTCGAAGAAGTTGGTGAGAACGTTACTACAGTAAAAGCAGGTGACTTTGTCATTGCACCTTTCACACATGGTTGTGGCCAGTGTGATGCCTGCCGTGCTGGTTTTGATGGCTCGTGTGATAATCATCCAGGAAACAACTGGTCAGGTGGTGTCCAGGCTGAGTATATCCGTTTCCACTTTGCTAATTGGGCACTTGTGAAAATTCCAGGTCAACCTTCAGATTATAGCGAAGGCATGCTCAAGTCACTTTTGACACTTGCTGATGTCATGCCGACCGGTTACCATGCAGCGCGTGTGGCTAATGTGCAAAAAGGCGACAAGGTTGTCGTTATCGGTGATGGGGCTGTTGGGCAATGTGCTGTTATCGCCGCTAAAATGCGTGGAGCATCTCAAATTGTCCTTATGAGTCGCCACGAAGACCGTCAAAAAATGGCCTTGGAGTCAGGTGCGACAGCTGTTGTTGCTGAACGTGGTGAAGAAGGTATTGCCAAAGTCCGTGAAATCCTTGGAGGTGGAGCAGATGCCGCTCTTGAGTGTGTCGGTACGGAGGCAGCTGTCGATCAAGCCCTTGGGGTGCTTCATAATGGAGGTCGTTTGGGCTTTGTTGGCGTACCGCACTATGAAAATCGAGCCATTGGCTCAACCTTTGGTCAAAATACAATAATCGGTGGTGGTCCAGCTTCTGTCACAACATACGATAAGCAATTCTTACTAAAAGCCGTCCTTGATGGCGATATCAATCCAGGCCGCGTCTTTACTTCGAGCTATAAATTAGAAGATATTGACCAGGCATATAAAGACATGGACGAACGTAAGACCATTAAGTCTATGATTGTGATGGACTAACAAAGAAAATCCTAATGGAGATTTAAGCCTCTCTATTAGGATTTTTTGTCATGTTTAATTTGTGGAGTTATGGCAGAGTACTCTCTCTCAAAGTCAGTCTGGTTCCTAGCATGGTCAGGCTAGGAATTTTGCGACCGTGGAGAACTTCCTTGTTAAGAATATCCATCCCTGCTCGGCCCATTTCCTCAGTATAGACCGTGATGCTAGAAAGGGGAGGATAGACTTGCTTGGTCAGACTAGTGTCATTAAAGGAAATGAGGCTGACACGGTCTGGCAGATTGATTCCAGATTCTTGAAGGGCACGGAGGGCACCGATGGCTAAACTATCGCTGGCAGCAAAAAAGGCTGGTGGGAGTTGGTCTCCTAAACTCTGAATAGCCTCCTTCATCAAGTCATAACCAGACTGGGCGGTAAAGCTCCCTTGAAAGACCAGTTCATCATGATAGATTCCCTTTGTCTGACTGTAGTTTTTAAAATTCTCCAGCCGTTTATCCTCAATAATTTCTTCTTGGTCAGTTGTTTCCTCAAGGCCTGTTAGAATCCCGATACTGTCCAGTCCCTGACTGAGGAAATAATCGACAACCTGTTTCATGGCAGTGTAAAAATCCGTGATAATGCAGGTGTGTCCAAGAGAAAGGGTATCGCTGTCTAGAAATACAAGAGGTTTTTGGTATTCTTCAAAGGCAGAGATTTGTGATCGGCTGAACTTTCCGATGCAGAGAATGCCAATCACTTCCTCGCTGAGAGTAAAAGGATGGTCATTAAAATAGCGTAAGATATCATAGTCCAGTTCTTGGGCTCTTTTTTCTATTCCTAGGCGAATCTGGTAGTAGTAGAGGTCGTCTAACTCCCCTTGTTCGCTGACCCATTGGATAATGGCAATCTTTTGCTTGGGCTTGTGGGACTCGCCTGTCTTGAGGTGCTTGGTGTAGCCCAGCTCTTCAGCAACTGTTAAAATACGATGCCTGGTTTCTTCTGTAACAGATAGACTCTGGTCTCGATTGAGGACACGGGATACGGTCGCGATAGAGACAGAGGCTAGCTGTGCAATGTCTTTTAAGGTAGCCATAACTCCTCCTTGATTAGATTAGTATATCATATTTTTCTGCTTTTTACCGATAGTTTAGTAAAAGTTTAGTAAAAAGGATTGACCTTGGGAAATCCCTTGTATACAATAGAAGAAAACGATTACACGTTAAGGTGACTTAACGGATAGTAAAAGGAGAATTCATATGACACAACATCTTACTGCTGAAGCTCTTCGTAAAGACTTTCTTGCTGTTTTTGGTCAAGAAGCAGACCAAACTTTCTTTTCACCAGGTCGTATCAACTTGATTGGTGAGCACACAGACTATAATGGTGGACATGTATTTCCAGCAGCCATTTCCTTAGGAACTTATGGGGCTGCTCGCAAACGTGACGACCAAGTCTTGCGTTTCTACTCAGCTAACTTTGAGGACAAGGGCATTATCGAAGTGCCTCTCGCTGACCTCAAGTTTGAAAAAGAGCACAACTGGACCAACTATCCAAAAGGTGTCCTTCATTTCTTGCAAGAAGCTGGGCACGTGATTGACAAAGGGTTTGATTTTTATGTTTATGGGAATATCCCAAATGGTGCTGGCTTGTCTTCTTCAGCATCCTTGGAACTCTTGACAGGGGTCGTGGCAGAGCATCTCTTTGATTTAAAATTAGAGCGTCTCGATTTGGTTAAAATCGGAAAACAAACAGAAAACAACTTTATCGGAGTCAACTCTGGTATCATGGACCAATTTGCCATCGGTATGGGGGCTGACCAACGTGCTATTTACCTAGATACCAACACCTTGGAGTACGACTTGGTGCCACTTGATTTGAAAGATAATGTTGTTGTCATCATGAACACCAACAAACGCCGTGAATTGGCGGATTCTAAATATAATGAACGCCGTGCTGAGTGTGAAAAAGCAGTGGAAGAATTGCAAGTAGCCTTAGATATTCAGACCTTGGGTGAATTGGACGAGTGGGCCTTTGACCAATATAGCTATCTAATCAAAGATGAAAATCGTTTGAAACGTGCTCGTCATGCTGTGCTTGAAAACCAACGTACCCTTAAAGCTCAAGCAGCCCTCGAAGCAGGAGATTTGGAAACATTTGGTCGTTTGATGAATGCGTCACACGTTTCCCTAGAGCATGATTATGAAGTAACTGGTTTGGAATTGGATACTCTTGTTCATACAGCTTGGGCACAAGAAGGTGTTCTCGGTGCTCGTATGACAGGGGCAGGTTTTGGCGGGTGTGCCATTGCCTTGGTTCAAAAAAACACTGTTGATACCTTTAAGGAAGCTGTAGGCAAACACTACGAGGAAGTAGTTGGATACGCTCCAAGCTTCTATATCGCTGAAGTTGCAGGTGGCACTCGCGTCCTTGACTAGTCAAAAGGAGGCTCTATAGTGACCTTAGTAGATAAATTTGTAACACATGTCATTTCTGAAAGTTCATTTGAGGAAATGGATCGAATCTACCTGACCAATCGTGTTTTGGCACGAGTGGGAGACGGTGTTTTGGAAGTTGAGACGAATCTGGATAAATTGATTGACCTCAAGGACCAGCTGGTTGAGGAAGCCGTTCGATTAGAAACGATTGAGGATAGTCAGACTGCGCGTGAAATTCTCGGTGCTGAACTAATGGACTTAGCAACCCCTTGTCCGAGTCAGGTCAATCGTGACTTTTGGGCAACCTATGCCCAATCTCCCGAACAGGCAATAGCGGATTTTTACCAACTCAGCCAGAAAAATGACTACATCAAGCTCAAGGCCATTGCTAAGAATATTGCTTATCGTGTTCCATCTGATTACGGTGAACTGGAGATTACTATCAACCTCTCTAAGCCTGAAAAGGATCCGAAAGAGATTGCAGCGGCCAAGTTGGTGCAAGCTAGCAATTATCCCCAGTGTCAGCTTTGTATAGAGAACGAGGGCTACCACGGTCGAGTCAACCATCCAGCTCGTAGCAATCACCGCATTATCCGTTTTGAAATGGCGGGTCAGGAGTGGGGGTTCCAGTATTCGCCCTATGCTTATTTTAATGAGCACTGTATTTTCTTAGATGGTCAGCATCGTCCCATGGCTATCAGTCGTCAGAGTTTTGAGCGTCTGTTGGCTATCGTGGAGCAGTTTCCGGGCTATTTTGCGGGTTCAAATGCGGACTTGCCGATCGTGGGAGGCTCTATTCTAACTCATGACCACTATCAGGGAGGCCGTCACGTATTTCCTATGGAATTGGCTCCCTTGCAAAAGACTTTCCGATTTGCTGGTTTTGAGCAGGTCAAGTCTGGGATTGTCAAGTGGCCGATGTCAGTGCTACGTTTGACTTCGGATTCTAAAGAGGATTTGATTAACTTGGCTGATAAGATTTTGCGAGAATGGCGTCAGTATTCAGATCCTACAGAGCAGGTTTTGGCAGAGACTGATGGGACACCGCATCACACCATAACACCCATTGCCCGTAAACGCGATGGACAGTTTGAGTTGGACTTAGTCTTGCGAGACAATCAGACATCGCCAGAACATCCTGATGGTATTTATCATCCCCACAAGGATGTCCAACATATCAAGAAGGAAAATATCGGCTTGATTGAGGTCATGGGCTTGGCTATTTTGCCACCACGTCTAAAAGCAGAAGTAGAGCAAGTCGCCAGCTATCTTGTTGGAGAAGGGGATACAGTTGCGACTTATCATCAGGAATGGGCAGACCAGCTCAAAGCCAAATATCCAGACCTAGCGGATAAAGAAAAATCCCTTGAAATTGTCAAGGACTCTGTGGGGGCTATCTTTGCTCGTGTGCTTGAGGATGCAGGAGTTTACAAGCAGACAGAACAAGGACAGGCAGCCTTTATGCGCTTTGTAGAGCAGGTCGGAATTTTGCCAGACTAGGAGCTTTCTCCTTGCACAGTCCTATAAAAAGTAGTATCATAGTGTCGTTTGAACTATCAGGAGGAAACGATGAAAGATTTTCATTTTGACGCTATATCTGCCTTTGAAAATTACGAAATTGAACAAATGAGAGATGGTCACGTTGTGGTGACGACCAAAGTAGTGGACTCGTCGCTCAACTACTATGGCAATGCCCATGGTGGCTATCTTTTTACCCTTTGTGACCAGATTAGTGGTTTGGTGGTTATCTCGCTGGGGCTTGATGGGGTGACACTCCAATCCTCTATCAACTACCTCAAGGCAGGAAAACTCGATGACGTGTTGACCATTAAAGGAGAATGCGTCCATCAAGGTCGCACAACCTGTGTGGTGGATGTGGATATTACCAATCAAGAAGGCAGAAATGTCTGTAAAGCAACCTTTACCATGTTTGTCACAGGCCAAAGGTCAGAAGACAGACAGGTAAGGATATAGATAAACAAAAAAAGAGGCTCACACCTCTTTTTCTTATTTCTTTTTATGATTTAGTACCGCATTGAGGACAATGGCGAGTAGGCTGGCTACGACGATTCCGTTTGAGAAGAACATTTGGAAGGCTGTCGGCATGCTGATGAAGAGATTACTGTTATTTAGACCGACACCTGCAGCGATTGAGACTGCTGCGATAAGGAAGTTATGTTCATTGTTAGCAAAGTCAACACGAGCGAGGATTTGCATCCCTTGAATAGATACAAAACCAAACATCACCAGCATGGCACCACCGAGGACAGGGCTTGGAATGATTTGGGCAAGGGCACCAAACTTAGGAAGGAGTCCAAGGAGAACCAGGAAACCAGCTGCGTAGTAGATTGGCAGGCGAGTCTTGATACCTGATAATTTAACCAAACCAACGTTTTGTGAAAATCCTGTGTAAGGGAAGGTGTTAAAGATTCCTCCGAGAAGTACGGCCAAACCTTCTGCGCGGTAACCGTTGCGAAGGCGCGTGCTGTCGATTGGATCTTTTGTGATATCAGACAAGGCCAGATAAACACCAGTAGACTCAACCATAGACACCGTTGCGATGATACACATCATGACAATAGATGAGATTTCAAAGGTTGGCATCCCAAAGTAGAGTGGAGTTGGGACATGGACAAGTGGTGCTGCCGCAACAGGAGAAAAATCAACCAAGCCCATGCTAGCAGCAATGGCAGTTCCAACAACCAGACCAATCAAAATAGAGATAGACTTGATAAATCCTTTAGTAAAGATGTTAATCAAAAGGATAATCAAAACAGTGATAGCTGCAAGCAAGAGACTTTGACCAGTTGGCTCTGGAACGTTATTTCCCATATTTCCAATAGCGACAGGAATCAAGGTTAAACCAATCGTGGTAATAACAGATCCTGTTACGATAGATGGGAAGAGATTGGCTACTTTTGAGAAGATGCCTGAAACAAGAACTACGTAAATCCCTGATGCGATAAGGGCACCAAACATAGCGCCACTTCCATGGCTTTGCCCAATCATAATCAGGGGAGCGACAGATTGGAAGGCAACTCCGAGAACGACTGGGAGTCCAATTCCAAAGTATTTGTTGAGTTGGAGTTGGAGGAAGGTTGCCACTCCACACATGAAGATATCTGTGGAAATCAGGTAAGTCAACTGCTCAGCTGAATAGCCAAGGGCTGTCGCAATCATGATGGGAACCAGGATAGATCCTGAGTACATGGCTAGTAAGTGCTGCAAGCCAAGAACGGCTGCTTGTGAATGTTTTTCTTGAGTTTGCATTAGAGATCTGCCTCCTTAAATACGACTTGACCATTTTCAAAACGATCCAAACGAGCAAGTGATAGGACGGGGTAACCTGCTTTTTCAAGCAAATCACGGCCATCTTGGAAGGATTTTTCAATCACAATACCGATAGCTTCGACTGTGGCACCAGCTTGTTCGATGATTTGAATCAAGCCTTTGGCAGCTTGGCCGTTAGCAAGGAAATCGTCGATAATCAATACCTTGTCCTCTGGTGAGAGGAATTTTCCAGCGATAGAAACGGTGCTGGTTACCTGTTTGGTAAAGGAGTAAACTTGGGCAGTTAAGATACCTTCGTTCATAGTGATGTTCTTAGCTTTTTTAGCAAAAATCATGGGAACGTTTAAGACTTCAGCTGTAAAAATGGCTGGGGCAATACCTGACGCTTCAATGGTCACGACTTTGGTAATACCAGCAGAAGCAAATTTTTCCGCAAAAACCTTACCGATTTCTCGCATCAAGCTAAAGTCAACTTGGTGGGTTAAAAAGGAATCCACCTTGAGGATGTTATCACCCAAGATATGCCCATCCTTGAGGACGCGCTCTTCTAATAATTTCATAAGACCTCCTAAAGTCTAAAAGCCAATCCATTTGCTTGTTTAGAGTTTCTAGTAAGAAATAGAAAAAGGACTTACTTAATCTCTAAGTAAGTCCCCAAAATAGGCATGGCGAAAAAGGCCATACCTCATTTCTGACTTACTTATTGTTAGGTGTTCCGGCACCTTGTAGAAACGTCGTGCCAATTCACGACATAAACAAGTAAAATGATATTCAATTTTAAATAGGCTTGAGCCAATGTTCTCATTTTACACTAAATAACTTTAGAAATCAAATATTTTGTTAGTGTTTTTGTTTTAAAAACGAACAAATATAAGAAAAGCGGACAAAGATTAACTTATTGGCTAACATTTATACTCAATGAAAATCAAAGAGCAAACTAGGAAGCTAGCCGCAGGCTGTACTTGAGTACG
>NZ_JUPG01000121.1 GCF_001074825.1 Streptococcus pseudopneumoniae | reverse complement strand
GTTGCAATATCATATTTTTGAGTTTGTCCCTTAAGCATAACACGGAATGCACCTGGATCAGTTGCAGTTGAACTACCTACTGCTTTATTCTCAATAAATGCACCATCTTTATCCGTTGCAGTTGCATAACGCCATCCTAAAGCCATACCTTCTGGATTTTCTCCTTTAGTTGCTGCTTCTAGTTTGTCTTTTGCTAAACCATCTGTCGCTGCTGGAGTACCTGAATAAGTAAT
>NZ_JUPG01000120.1 GCF_001074825.1 Streptococcus pseudopneumoniae | reverse complement strand
CGTACTCAAGTACAGCCTGCGGCTAGCTTCCTAGTTTGCTCTTTGATTTTCATTGAGTATAAAATCCTAGTTTTTCAAAGATTTCTGAGAAGTTTTGGCTGATTGTCTCAAGTGACACTTGCACTTCTTCTCGGGTTTGGTTGTTCTTGACTGTCACTTGTCCGCTTTCGACTTCACTTTCTCCTAGGGTGATGAGAGTCTTAGCCGCAAAGACATCGGCTGATTTGAACTGAGCTTTGAGTTTACGGTTGAGGTAATCACGCTCTGCTTTGAAACCTTGTTGGCGAAGAGCCTGTACCAATTCCAAGGCCTTGACATTTGCTCCTTCACCCAAGACTGCGATATAGACATCTAGGGCGTTTTCGATAGGGAGGGCCACACCTTGCTTTTCAAGAATGAGAAGCAGTCTCTCTACACCAAGTCCAAAACCAAATCCAGCAGTTTCAGGGCCTCCAAAGTAGGCAACCAAACCATCGTAGCGACCTCCCGCGCAGACTGTCAAGTCATTGCCCTCAATCTCTGTGATAAACTCGAAAATAGTGTGATTGTAGTAGTCCAGACCACGCACCATATTGGTATCGATGATGTAGTCTACACCCAGATTTTCTAACATCTGACGCACAGCATCAAAATGAGCTTGACTTTCTTCATCAAGGAAGTCCAAGATAGAAGGCGCATTCTCTACTGCTACCTTGTCTTCTTTTTCCTTAGAGTCCAAAACACGAAGAGGATTTTCCTCCAAACGGCGTTGGCTATCCTTAGACAAGGTCTCCTTGAGCGGTGTCAAATAGTCAATCAAGGCTTGACGGTAAGCCGCACGGCTCTCAGGATTTCCAAGAGTGTTAAGGTGCAATTTGACACCTTGGATGCCGATTTCTTTCAAGAAATGGTCTGCCATCGCGATTGTTTCCACATCGGTAGCTGGATTGCTAGAACCAAAACACTCAACCCCAATCTGATGGAATTGGCGCAAACGTCCTGCCTGTGGACGCTCATAACGGAACATAGGGCCCATGTAGTAAAACTTACTTGGCTTTTGCACTTCTGGGGCAAAGAGTTTATTTTCCACATAGGAACGGACAACGGGCGCAGTTCCTTCTGGACGGAGGGTAATATGACGGTCACCCTTGTCATAGAAGTCATACATTTCCTTGGTCACGATATCCGTTGTATCTCCGACAGAGCGACTGATAACCTCGTAGTGCTCAAAAATAGGCGTGCGCACTTCTGCGTAGTTATAGCGCTTGAAAATCTCACGGGCAAAGCCCTCAACGTACTGCCACTTGGCAGATTCAGCAGGTAAAATATCCTGCGTTCCTTTTGGTTTTTGTAATTTCATAGGGTGTCCTCTTTAAACTTAATAGTCTTATTTTACCATAAATAGAGGGATTAAAACAGTATGAATAAAATTAGGATTTATACTCAATGAAAATCAAAGAGCAAACTAGAAAACTAGCCGCAGGTTGCTCAAAACAGTGTTTTGAGGTTGTGGATAGAACTGACGAAGTCAGTAACATATCTACGGCAAGGCAACGTTGACGTGGTTTGAAGAGATTTTCGAAGAGTATTAGATATCATTTTTGAGATTAATAACTGTCAAAAGAATAGCTATCAAGGAGAGACCAACAAATAGCATCCAAGTCAACTGTATATTCCATACAGCTACAAGTGAAAAACAAGCTGTTCCCACAGGTATGGATAAGGTAAACAATAAACCTAAAAAATTACTGGTACGAGCTAGAACCTCTGGAGCTAGATTTTTCAGGAGCAAGGCACTAATCTTTGGTTGAACTTTAGCAGACACATACAGAGTTGAACAGATAAATAGTAAACCAAGTACGACTTGATTGAATAAATTAGCTAGACCAACTAGACTGAGTCCTACGGTCACCCACATCATCAATCTAGGCAAGGACTGCTTCCCAAAATAATCATTGCCCGTAAGGCTACTGATGATGATTGCTAACAAAGCACAGAATTGACTGATAAATAATGCCTCTGTGTAAGAAAAGTCCAAAAGAGAATGGCTCAAAAAGAAGATGTTATAGATGCTTCCTAAAGCGCCACCCAAAGCATTGATAAGCAAGACAGCAAAGAGCATAAAGCCAAAGTTTTTCTGTCCACCTTTAAGAAAAACAAGACGTAAATTTCGATAAATCGTTAGGAACTGCTCTTTGATAGATAGCTTCTCATTTTTTAGTGATTTACCATCAGCAGCTGAAAGTGACAGGTTCAATTTGCTTTTTCCTAAAAAGAGAATCACGGCTGATACGAGGAAAAAACAGGCATTGATTCCCGCAACGAGAGAAAAATTATTGACCGATAGCCCTAAGAGCCAGACTCCGAAAGCTTGACCACCAATGGCTGAAATATAGGTGATGAACTGGTTAAAAGAATAAGCTTCCATCAAGTCCTCTTCAGCTACTTTTTCCTTAACAAGAGGCATGCGCAAACCACCAGCAAAATCACTGATGACATCACTAATGACATTGATTAAACACAGGCTAGAAAAGGCAAATAGACTAGCTTGCTGAACAACTAGGGCTGCCAGAAAAAATAAAACCGCCTGAAACAAACCGCTGTAAGTCATCCATTTGACCTTGTCCCTCGTATAATCTGCCCGAATCCCTACAAAAACTGTAAAGAGAGTCGGAAGAATCATGACAATATTCGCCATAGCAACAGCAAAAGATGCTTGTGGCAAGGTCGATGCATAGACGATAAAGACCAGATTAAAAATCGAAGCACCAAAAGCATTGAAGAAGCGTGACAAAGTCAAGAGACGATAAGCTTGATTTCTAAACAATAGTTTCATAGGTAATCCCCCTTCTTGTTATAATCCCTATATGAAGCATGACTATAGTATAGCACTTAGAAATTGAAAGGGAAAACTTTTGAATATATGCAACACACAAAATAAGCAAAAAAACGATAGAACTTTTGTAACGACCTGAGAGAGGGCAAGAGTTCTATCGCTTAAAATTTCAAATTATTTTCTTAGTTTGCAGATATTCAACAATCGGTTGTATTTCTGTAGTATTCAGCAGATTTGTTGCAACCAAGCATCTCAAAAATATGGACAGCATCCTCCATCTTTTTCTGACCTTCCTTGACTCTGCCTTGCTTGCTATCAAGGAGACCTTCCGCCCACAAATAAACAATTCGGAAATAGGTTTCATTTTCCTTGTAGAAATGCTCTTTGATGACACGTTTAAAATAAGAGGCATTGGTGAATTCTTCACACTCAATGCTGGCTAAAAAACCATTCAATAGCATAGTGTGAAAAAGGTTTCGATTACCAGACATTTCCATTAGAAAATCAGATTTGCGGACCATTTCTCGTACATACCTAGTAAAAAGAGAAACAGATAAAAAGGGAGAACTGACCGAGAACAAATTGAGTTCATAGATTCCCCAAATCTCGGTAGAAAACAAGTAGTCATGAAGGACTTTCCCTTCCTCTGCCGTTAACTCTAACGTTTCATCCATACTCTTCATATAAGACTTGATAATAATGGCATTTAGAATATGCTTCTGCTTGTTTTGAGAATAGGCATGCTTTTGATATTCCTTACGATACAGGTCTTCGAGAGGTGCTATATTCTTTATATCCAAGACATCTGTGATTTCTTTTCTCAACTCAGAATCAGTATCATACTGAAAACCTCTCGCCAGAAAGAGGATTTCCTCTACACTGGCAGATATATTTCCCAGAGCAAATAGAAACTTTTCCACCGAAAGCTCACTCTGACCAGTTTCAAATCGGGACAACATAGACGGAGAAAATTGTCCCCCAGTCGCCTGTCTCAGCGAGATATTTCTTGACTCTCGTAATTGTCTAAAGACTTTTCCAATCTGCTCCATAGACTTCCCCTTAATTCGGTGTTTTCTTTATGTTATCATATTTTTTCAGAAAATTCATCAAAAACTTGCCAAATTGTCAGAATTATGAGAAAATAGAGGATATTTACCATGTGGAGGGACTGCTATGAGAGACGATATCAAAATCAATGACCGAGCTTTGGCCTTACAAGACCAAATTATCGAAAAACTAGAGAAAGTTTTTGATACAGATGTGGAATTGGATGTTTACAATCTAGGACTGATTTATGAAATCAATCTGGATGAAACGGGTCTCTGTAAGATTGTCATGACCTTCACCGATACTGCCTGTGATTGCGCCGAAAGCCTGCCTATCGAAATCGTTGCAGGTCTGAAACAAATCGAGGGTATCGAAGATGTCAAGGTTGAAGTTACCTGGTCGCCTGCCTGGAAGATTACACGAATCAGTCGCTACGGCCGTATTGCCCTTGGACTGCCACCTCGTTAAGCAGGCAAATCACTTTTGAAGATGAAAATAAGCAAGCCGAAGTTGGCTTGCTTTTTGATACTCAATGAAAATCAAAGAGCAAACTAGGAAACTAGCTGCAGGCTGTACTTGAGTACGGCAAGGCGACGTTGACGTGGTTTGAAGAGATTTTCGAAGAGTATGAGTTTATTTTTTACCTGACTTGTCCATATTCCAGAAGTCTGTCACGGCTCCACGTGAAGCAGATGATACGATGTGGGCATATTTACCAAGAACACCACGGCTGTAGAGTGGTGGTAAGGTTGTTTCTGCCTTACGTTTTTCAAGTTCTTCTTCGGATACGGCCATAGAAATTTCTTTGGTATCTTGGTCAACCGTAACGATATCGCCTGTACGGAGGTAGGCAATCGGTCCACCGTCCTGAGCCTCAGGAGCGATATGTCCAACAACCAGACCATAAGTACCACCAGAGAAACGGCCATCCGTCAAGAGGGCAACCTTGTCTCCTTGACCTTTACCAACGATCATTGATGAAAGTGACAGCATCTCAGGCATACCAGGACCACCCTTAGGTCCAACGAAACGAACAACGACAACATCTCCATCAACGATTTCATCTGTCAGAACGGCCTGGATAGCATCTTCTTCTGAGTCAAAGACCTTAGCTGGTCCAACGTGACGACGCACTTTAACACCTGATACTTTAGCAACCGCACCATCAGGGGCAAGATTCCCGTTCAAGATGATAAGCGGACCGTCTGCACGTTTTGGATTTTCAAGTGGCATGATAACTTTTTGACCTGGTGTGAGGTCTGCAAAGTCAGCTAAGTTCTCAGCTACAGTCTTACCAGTACATGTGATACGGTCCCCGTGAAGGAAACCATTCGCCAGCAAGTACTTCATAACCGCAGGGACACCACCGACTTCATAGAGGTCTTGGAAGACATACTGACCAGATGGTTTCAAGTCGGCCAAGTGAGGCACACGTTCTTGAATCGTATTGAAGTCCTCAAGTGACAAGTCAACATTAGCCGCATGGGCAATTGCAAGCAAATGAAGAGTGGCATTTGTAGAACCACCGAGCGCCATCGTTACAGTGATGGCGTCTTCAAAGGCTTCACGAGTCAAGATATCTGATGGTTTGAGACCAAGCTCCAACATCTTAACAACAGCACGTCCTGCTGCTTCGATATCTTCTTTCTTGTCAGCTGATTCAGCTGGGTGAGATGAAGACCCTGGCAAACTCATACCTAGAACTTCGATAGCAGTCGCCATGGTATTAGCAGTATACATACCACCACAGCCACCAGGGCCAGGGCAGGCATTACATTCAAGACGTTTCACGTCCTCAGCTGTCATGTCACCGTGGTTCCATTTTCCGATTCCCTCAAAGACAGAAACCAAATCAATGTCTTTGCCATCAAGATTTCCCGGTGCAATAGTTCCACCATAGGCGAAAATAGCTGGAATGTCCATGTTGGCAATAGCAATCATAGAACCAGGCATGTTCTTATCACATCCACCGATAGCGACGAAGGCATCCACGTTGTGACCACCCATAGCCGCCTCGATGGAGTCCGCGATGATATCACGAGATGTCAAAGAGAAACGCATACCAGGCGTTCCCATGGCAATCCCGTCTGCTACGGTAATGGTACCAAACTGTACAGGCCAAGCACCTGCAGATTTGACACCTTCTTTAGCCAATTTCCCAAAATCATGCAAGTGGATGTTACATGGCGTATTTTCCGCCCAAGTCGAAATCACTCCCACAATCGGTGTTTCAAAGTCCTTATCTGTCATACCAGTCGCACGAAGCATGGCACGGTTTGGTGATTTTACCATACTGTCATAAATGCTACTGCGGTGACGTTTATCTAATTCAGTCATTTGTTCCCTCCCATTTCAGTTTTTACTATTATAGCACATTTTAAAGGCAATGAACAGAAGAAAATTCTTGAATTTTCAGAAAATTCTATACAGCAATATTTTCTTTAAATTTTTTACATTTATTTCTTGACTTTATAAATTAAAGTGATATCATTTAGATATCAAATGACAGGAGGTCATTCTTATGACTGAAAAACTAATCAATTCAAAACCAAATGGTGTATTCGCATTGATTCTCATTGAGTTGACACTCGTACTTGGTGTCTTTATACTTATAATGGGGGTTGGTTCGGAAAACATTTTTGGAATTATTATCGGACTTTTATTAAGCTTAATTGCAGGCCTAGCTCATGCTGGTTTAAAAGTTGTCAAACCTCAGGAAGCTCTGGTTTTGACTCTTTTTGGTAACTATACAGGTACCATCAAAGAACCTGGTTTTTACTTTGTCAATCCCTTCAGCGTAGCAGTTAACCCTGCAAACCACACTCGACTTGGACAAAGTGGTGACGTTAGCACGAAATCTCCTTTTTCAGGGATGAAATCATCAAATGGCAATGATGTAAATCTTGAAATTGGCAAGAAACAGATTTCCCTCAAGGTTATGACCTTGAGCAATTCTCGCCAAAAAATCAATGATTGTCTAGGAAATCCTGTGGAAATTGGAATTGCCGTTACTTGGCGTGTAGTCGATACTGCTAAGGCAGTTTTCAACGTTGATAACTACAAAGAATATCTTTCATTGCAGTGTGATAGCGCCCTCCGAAATATTGTCCGCATCTATCCTTACGATGTGTCTCCTAATGTAGATACTACAGGTGACGGGCAAGCAGATGAAGGTAGTCTCCGTGGCTCTAGCGAAATTGTAGCAAACCGTATTCGTGAAGAAATCCAAAGTCGTGTTGAGGATGCTGGTTTGGAAATCCTTGAAGCACGTATTACTTACCTAGCTTATGCACCAGAAATTGCCGCCGTCATGCTTCAACGTCAACAAGCATCTGCCATTATTGATGCCCGTAAGATGATTGTTGACGGCGCTGTAGGTATGGTTGAAATGGCACTAGAACGTCTCAATGAAGGGGAATTGGTAGAGCTTGATGAAGAACGAAAAGCTGCCATGGTTTCAAATCTCCTTGTCGTACTCTGTGGCAATCATGATGCACAACCAATTGTCAACACAGGAAGTCTTTACTAAAGATGGCTGAAGCTAAAAAAAAGCAGATCCCCCTTCGACTCTCAACAAAGTTATACGCTGCACTCGCATCATGGGCAGAAGACGACTTTCGTTCAGTCAATGGACAAATAGAATATCTCCTCACAGAATGTGTCAAGCAACGGAAAAAAGACGGAAAATACGTATCAGAAACCATTGATGAACCATTTGAGATTGATATTTAAGACCTTCTCCTGTCTGCTAGGTCGGACAGGAGAATTTTTTCATCTTTTTTTGTCAAGTAACTTTACTTTACAAAAAAAATGTGTTATCCTAGTATGGTTGATGAAAATCAGTAGATTGAATCGAATATAAATACCTAAAGGAGAAATCAAAATGGCAGTACCTGCACGTCGCACTTCAAAAGCGAAGAAAAACAAACGTCGTACACACTACAAAGTAACAGCTCCATCTGTAAACTTTGACGAAACTACTGGAGATTACTCACGTTCTCACCGTGTATCACTTAAAGGATACTACAAAGGACGTAAAATCGCTAAAGCTGCATCAGCTGAATAATAGAAGGGAGATACCATGCGCGTAAATATTACACTTGAACACAAAGAATCTGGTGAACGCTTGTACCTTACTTCTAAAAACAAACGTAACACTCCAGACCGTCTTCAATTGAAGAAATACTCACCAAAACTTCGCAAACACGTTGTATTTACAGAAGTTAAATAATAGGTCATTCCGTTTCAACAGAAACGAAAAACCTTGATTTTAATCAAGATAAGTCCATGACTTACACCCTATTAGTTAGACAAAAAATATCTAGCTGATGGGGTGTTTTATTATAAAACTAACTTCACATATTCTTTCTCTATATTCTTTCAACTGATAATATTTAAGGAGAAACAATTATGAAAATAAGATTTAAAGAAAGCAATACAATTACTTACATAAAATACAAATCTTTTTTATTTGTAAAATTGCCGTTACTAGTTATTTTATACGCAGTTGTCATCAACTTCATACTTAGCTTTAAGTTGACAGCCATCAGTGACTTGCTAACGTCTAAAGGCATTGTCCCTTTAATCTTAATTATTCTACTGGCTTATCTTGCCTTCAAGAACTATACTAATTTTAAAGACTTACGTGAAAATTATAAAGCCAAGAATATTGACGGTGTTAATATACTAGTAAAACTAATTCGCATACATGATAGAGTTAAGGTCAGAGAACTTGGATTTAACAAGACAATCTATAACTACACATTTTCATGGGAAGATATCATTTTCCCTGCCATTAACAACAACATAAACGGCTCAAAACTTGAACCACTTGTTAAAAAATATTCTTTACAAGTACTGTCTATGAATATTCCTGCAAAAATGATTGGGAATGTAATCTATGTTGATGCAAAGGTATTGGAAGAATGTATAGAAAATGAAGTTGAAGAAAGAAGTAAACTTTCAAACATTTAAAGATGAGCTTTGTTGCAGTCATCAATAACAAAAAATGACAATAGATTTTCTACTGTCATTTTATTTTTCTAAATTTTTAGCAGAGTATTCTCACAAGTCTCTAAATCTCTTTCAACTTTTCGAGATAGGCGGTTAATTCTGCTTGGGCTTCTGGTGTTGTGCCTACTAGTTGGCTGCGCATTTGTGCGAGTCTGGTTTCTACTTCTCCAATCTCTTTATCAATCTCTGCGAGCTGGGCTGCGAGGTCGCTTAGGGGAACAACGGGTTCTTCTTCAAAGGTATCAACATAGCGTGGAATGTTGAGGTTATAGTCATTTTCTACAATCTCTTCAAAGCTGGCTAGATGGGCGAACTTCTCGACATTCTCACGTTTTTGATAGGTCTCCAAAATCTTGGCAATATGGTCTTCGGTCATATTGTTTTGATTTTTCCCTTTTTCAAACTCTTTTGAGGCATCGATAAAGAAGACATCCTTATTGGTACGATTCTTTTTAAGGATAATAATAGTTGTCGGGATAGAGGTGTTGTAGAAGATATTTGCTGGCAAGCCGATAACTGTATCAATAGCGCCTTCTTCTAGCAGGTGCTGGCGAATCTTTTGCTCGGCTGCTCCTCGGAAAAGAACTCCGTGAGGAAGAACGATGGCCATGACACCATTATGCTTGAGGTGGTAAAAGCCGTGAAGGAGGAAGGCAAAATCTGCTTTAGACTTAGGTGCCAGAACTCCATAACTTGAAAAACGAGGATCTTGCAGGAAGCCACTATCTGCTGACCACTTCAGTGAATAAGGTGGGTTCATCAAAACCCCATCAAAGTCTGTAGGCTCCGTAGTCGGCCAATCTTCATCTAGGGTGTCGTGGTTGCTGAGGTGATAGTTCTCAATCGCAACCCCATGAAGCATCATATTCATACGAGCAAGGTTGAAGGTCGAAGTAATCAACTCTTGACCGTAGTAAGAAATCGTCGAAGCTTGCTTACTATAGCGCTTAGCATTGAGCAAGAGAGAGCCAGAACCCATAGTCGGGTCGTAAACCGACATACCCTTTTGATGTTCACGCCCTGCAAAGACAATCTGAGTCATGAGGTGTGAAACTGCTTGAGGTGTATAGAACTCTCCAGCCTTTTTCCCAGAATCACTGGCAAACTGGCCAATCAAGTATTCATAAGCATCACCCAAGATATCACCAGCATGACCAGAGACATTAAGGTCGTTGAGCTGTTTCATAACCTCAGAGATGGTCTTGTTTTGCTTTTGTGGGGTATTGCCTAGTTTTTTGGCATAGAGGTCGATATCTTCGAAGAGATTTTCAAATTTTTCATTGGCCTGCTCGATATCACGGAAACTTTGAGCTAGAGATTCTAGCTGGAAGGTTCCTTCATGGATAGACTGAACCAGCTTGGTAAAGGTTAGAGAAGGCTCAATCACATAGCCCAGCTCGTCATTTAAGACCTCAATGAGGTCTTCACGGACATCTGCATCCGTAAAGTTTTCCTCATAGAGAAGCTGCGCTTGCTGGAAGGACTCAAAGGTCTCGTCCAAGTTATCACAGACGGCTTGGAGGATGTTGTCGGATAGGTACTTGTAGAAAATCAAGCCCAAGAGGTAGGACTTGTATTCATTGGCTTCCATCTGGCCACGCAGGATATCTGCCGCATTCCAGAGGGATTGGTAGAGTTCTCTTGATAAATCTGTTTGTGACATAGGGTCTCCTATCAATTTCTACTTTCATTCGTTTAGTGTAGCTTTTTATGGTCTTTGTATCTTATGAATTGAATACGACCTAAAAGCTGGGTAAAAAAGATAAACTGTCTGGTCTTCATCGAAAACTGCGCCAGTTTCCTATTTTTACTGGGCTTTTGATGGTCTTAGTATCTTAGATAAACATTTTTCTGAGTAGGGTTTGTTTGCTTTCTTTGAGCTGGTTGACTTTTTCCTCTTGCTTGGCAATGGCCTTGTCTAGGTCTTGGAAGAAAGAACCGATAGCTTCTTGTTCAGGGAGAGAGGGGAGATGTAAAGGAAGTTTCATCATTATATCCGAATTTAGCTTCGTTCTTCCTCCTCCTACTAGAAAAGGTTCAATGTTAATTTGTTTTACTGCAAATAATAAAAAAATATTGTTTATCAGATTATTTTTACCTTGAATAACATGAGCGTGATTATTTACCCAAACTTTTCCATTTACATATTGTACTGGATAATCTTTTAAATCACTTGCACCATCTTCGGCAATGAGAATGAACTCGCCATCATGTGTATAACCATCTACATAATCCTGTATCCCATTAGCCCCATAATATGGAGTAGCCCCAGAAACTCTTTCATTTGCTGAAACTGGAACTCTTAAATTATCATACCTATCCGTAACTTCCCCCAACTTCACTTCTTTCCACTCATCTTCAAATCCTGCGAAGCGAAGGGCTGGTTTGATTTGTCCTTTGGCTGGGAAGAGGAGTTTGAGGTAGGTTTTCTTCTGCTCTTTGAGCACCTCTAACTTACACTGTTGAAGGCTAATGAGCTGGTCAATATCTTGGAAGAAAGAACCAATAGCAGTTTGCTCGGGGAGGGAGGGGAGGGGGACTGGGATATCTTTCAGTTGCTTAAGTGGTAACTGCTTTAATGCCGTTCCAGTATTTCTCGATAACAATTCTCTTTGCCCTTTTGTACTAATAAAAAATTGCAAAAGAAAGTCCCCTTTAGCTTCATTTTTGTTAGTCCGAATAATTGCGAGCTGTGAATTGATGTTCCATCCAACATTCTCATCTTTAGCGTATCCAATAGCTCCTAATGATCCTCTCACTGCTAAAATAATATCATCCAATTCAATGTGACCAGATGTCAATTCTTCATGTTTTTCATGAGTTATATAATTTGCATTAGTCTCATCCAAAACTCCATTTACAAGATTACTACCTCTTAAAAAAGGGACACCATTTTCACTAGTAGTAAGGTCTTTCTCTGACGGATAAGCTTCTCCGTAGTTGCCATCTGTAAAAAGAGTTTCAGTTTCCCTCAACTTCTTTTCTTCCCAAGGTTCAGCATAGCCAGTAAAGCGATAACTTGGTTTCTTTGTCATGTTTATCCTCCTTATAGCAATTGATTGTCCCTTGTATCTATTAATCTTAGTTTATATGCTTTATCTGCACCTAATTTTTTCAGAGTTCTTTTCATTTGTACTATATTTCCAAATCGGTAATAACTATCAAGTAAAATATCTGCGTTTGGAGTCTTTTTAAATATTTCTTTTAAATATGGACTGTCTACCCATCTTTGTTCCGAACGAATTCCAAATCCGATGAAATAAATTTCTTTGACAGAAGATAATCTTTCAAAAAGTTCATTATAATTAGTCAATACATTGTCAACTGGTTTCTTTAACTTTTCAACAACTTCTTCAAGATATGCTCCTACATCAAGAGGATTGAAATCACTTACTTCATCATCACAACCATGTCCAAAAACAAATCCTTCCCCACCAATAACTCCATGTAAATGAAAAACTTGCTCTTCAGGAATTCTATATAAATCCTCTAACGTTTTTGTATAATTGAAATTGATAAATAATGCATCAGAATTTTTCAAAACTGTATCCTTTAATAATTTAGAGTGCGACTCTTCACTTTTAGTCAGAATTCTATCCTTCCAATCAGAATATGTTTCTTCTATCCACAATTTAAATAATTTATTTAAAGAATAATATATATATTTAGCTAGAATTTCTCCTATCTCATCAGCATTATTAGCCATCAAAGAACCATCCAAATCGCCATCACTATCCAGAAAATCCATGGTAGCAATAGACACTTTATTAAAATCTGCTAATTTCGCTTCAAAATCAGACCAAAATTTCTCAGTTTCCGTAATTTGACCCATTAACTGGTACAACAACTTATACAAATCTACATCATCTGGATATAGGTCTCCCCAATCTGGTCCCTTTTGCATTTCAGGAATACTATAATCGTCTATTTCTTCTAGCAATATTTCTTCGTCAATTCTATTTAGGTACAATTTTATGGCATTTTCACTTTGCAACGCCTCTAACAAATCATCTTTTCCATACGCCTGCTGATAAACGAACTTCTTGAAATATAGATAATCCGTCTTTAAATCATGCGCTATATCAAACCCATTTCCAATAATAAATAATTTTTCCATAATGTTCCTTCTTTCTATTACTCCATTTTCTTATTTCTACACTTTAGATTTTCTTTTTTGATTTCTATTCTTCAATTTCGGCCATTTTTGAACTTTAGGACATACATCTGTCATTTCTTTTGTTCAATTTTTGCTATTTTTGCACTTTAGATAGGCAACTATGCTATTCTATTCTTCAATTTTGCCTATTTTGAAACGATAGATAGGCTAATTTGACAAGATAAAGTTAAACACCTAGCAAATAAGAAAAGTCCAATCGGTAGTTTATCTCCCCCTTAGCGGTAAGATATCCTCTGAAATCATGCGCATATAGTCCTCTTTGAGGGCTTTTTTGTATTTGAGTTTTGGTAGTGCCTCGTCTCCATGGGCTTCCTTATAGGCTAGGTAGTCCTGAGATTCTGTGATGGCTTTTTCGCCATTTTGCTTGTCGCGTCCGATGCGATAGTTATCTACTACGAACTGGAGTTCATCCTCTCCTATCTGCCAATAATCTGCCGTTTCACGAATCTTTTTCTGGGTAGTAAGCTCAATCATCTCATCCAACTTATGGGTTACAGACTGCCCCTGATAGCTTTTAGCATCTGCTTGGACATTCTGCCAGAGTTGAGAGATGATGCTGGATAACTTGGGATTAGATTTGTTCAAATCTTCGATATAGTTATCTACTAGACTCTTTTCCTTTTTACCAATGATATTTTCCCGATTTTCGATTAGGGCTTGGATGAGAGAGAGGATATAGTGGTAGTTTATCTCGTCGGTTCGGATGGATTCGAGCTCATACTCAATATCTAGGAGAACCCCTTCCTCTTCTTGGTCTTCTTTTCTACGTCTGCGGAGTTCTTCGATGACATTTTGATATTGGCCGGCAAAGTTCTCGATGTCTTCTAGGCTGAGGCCAATTTCTCTGAGAATGACTTTCTCATCATAGTCCGAATAGACTTGTATAGAGGATAGGAGCTTATCAAACTCTTGAAAGGCCTTGGCAAAGCGTTTTAATTCTGCATCTGTCGCTGTATCCAAATCAGGCACCTGCTCTGGACTTGGAGCGATGGCTAGTAGTTGACGAACCTTGTCCAGAAACTTGGCCTTCTCCTCCTGCCATTCTGGGGCTAAGACACTAGTTTCGCCACCATTTGAGTAGAGGCTCAGAGCTTCATCCACTTTTGCTTTAAAGCGGTCAGGCGTTTGGAAGGTAACGATTTGACCGAATTTCTTGCCTTCATCAAAGAGGCGGTTGGTTCGTGAAAAGGCCTGAATGATATGCTGAGGTTTCATGGGCTGACGATCCATGAACAAAGTCGATAGGCAAGGGGCATCAAAGCCTGTCAACAAGCGGTCCACCACGATAACCAGGTCCAACTGCTCTTCACGGAAGGCAAAGCGTTCTTTCTTACGGGACAGACGGTCGTTGAGGTCACTATTGTAGGAAGCAATGGTTGCTAGGCTAAAGTGAGTGCCAAACATGGCATTGTAGTCTTCTAGACTTTCCTCCATGTAGGCTTGGTTGACATAGGAGTCTGCTTCATTCTCTGTCACAGAGTAGGTAATGGCAACCTTAGGGAAATCTGGCAAGACCTTTTTAACATTTTCCGAAATGCTTAAAGACTTTTCTCCATTTTTGACTTGCTTGATCAGGTTATAATAGGCCTGCGCACGGGCAATGCTTTTGACAGTCAAAATGGCTTCATAGGTTTTTCCTACCCCATTTTGGAAACCGAGTTTGCGTCTTGAGCGATTGAGAATGGCATCTAAAACAGCAAGCATGTGGCCTTCGTCATCATAACGCTCCTCGTCAATCTCATCTTCTGCCCAGCCAGGCATGGTTGTCTGATACTCCACATTAAAGCCAAGAACCGCCTTGTCATGTATAGCTTCTTTGACGGTATATTGGTGGAGGCAATCACCGTACTGCTCTTCGGTCGTCTGAGCAAGGTCTCCTTTTTGTTCACGTTTATTTTCTGTAAAGATAGGCGTTCCTGTAAACCCATACCAGAGAGAATTTGTAAAGAAGCGCTCTAAGTGGCGCTGGCGTTCAGGAGTCACTGCGCGATGGCATTCATCAACGACAAAGGCTAGTTTAAGTTGTTTGATACGATTGTAGACCTTTTGGTGACGCCCTTCATCAAACTGCCGAATCATGGTATTGATTTTCTGGATGGTCGTGACAACGACACGGCGGTCATCAGAAGCCAGATTTTTAACCAATTCCTGTGTATCATCGGTCTCGTCGATATCAATCATATCGTTCTCTGCGTAAGACTGAAAAGAACTGGTCGTCTGCTGGTCGAGGTCTGTCCTATCAATCACAAAGATTGTCTTTTCGATAGATGGAATCTGGAGCAGATTGCGCGAAACCTTATAGGAGGTCAAGGTCTTACCTGATCCAGTCGTATGCCAGATATAACCTGACTGGCGCTTGCGACTGGCTTCACGGATAGCCTCAATGGCATGAACCTGATAGGGGCGCAATAAAATCAAGGCCTTTTTGTCATCATCAATGACAGAATATTGCATGACCATCTCATGGGCTCTTGGTATCGACAAGACAGACTCAGCAAAGTCAAATAGTTGGGGCTGGGGTCTATTTTCACTATCCACCCACTTGGTCAAGAAGCGCTCATTTAGCTTGTTGGCTTTGGCAGCTGCAATGTAGCGAGTGTCTGTGACATTTGAGACGACAAACATCTGAAGACTTGAATAAATACCTCTGAACTGTCCTTCTTGGTCGTATTTTTTAATCTGACGAAAAGCATCCATGTAAGGATGAGAACGACTTTTCAGTTCGATTTGAATCATGGGCAGACCATTGATTAACAAAGTCACATCTCCACGGCGCTGGCGAATACCTTCTCCGCCTGTGATGACTTGGTTGACAACCTCATAGCTTGATTTGCCACCAGCGACATTGTTTCTCCACAAGACTTCCAAGCGAATGGTGCCTAAACTAGCATCTTCACGTTGAACCTGCACCTTGGCAATGCCATTTTCCCCTGCTATCCACTTGGCTGCTTCGTAGAAGTTGACAAAATTGAGCTGGTTTTTGATTTGATTTTTCTCTGAATTTGTAAGAGGATGGTCTTGCAAAATGCGGACATTATTAGCTTCCAGCTTGGCAAAAAAGTTTCCCCATAGGAGGTCTTCAGTATTTAACTCAGGTCGATACACCCATTGACTTTCTCCCTTTGTCAGCTGGTTGATTAAATCCCGCTCGATAGCCAATTCCTGTTTGGTTTTGGGTTTACCTGCTACAGGGATAGCAGTCTCGTCTTTAGGAGAGAGTCTCTGGCTGATATGGAAATCCTGCAAGGCTGCTTGATTGAGATGTTGCAATTTTTTGAGAAGATCTTGCTCCGTACCTTTTATGGCTTGATAGGCTGCTGTCAGTTCTTTATCTGCATCTAAGTAGTGATGGGGATGCTTCTTTATTTGGATATAACCCTGCACCAAATCTTCTAAACGTCTTAGCTGAATAGTAAGCTGATTCTGGAGTTCCTGAGAATTGCTTCCAGATGCTTCTTTCTGGTTGATAGCTTCTAGGTATTCTACGATAGCAGCATAACTAGCCTGCAACTCAGACGCTGAAACTATGAGTTCTTGTTCTAATTCTTTTGATAAAGTGTAAGCCATGTTCATACCCCATTTCTACAACGCAAAAAGCCTACCAAAAACATTGGTAGGTTTTGAAACTGGGTACGAGGATGCGAATGTAGCTCTCTGCATGGGACTTGTTTGCTTAACCATAGGGACTCTTCCTTTTCATTCATCCAAGGCGTTGCGACATCGAAAAAACAGCGCCTTTACTTCCTTCCATTGTATCATAAAAGACTAGTAGTGAAAAGGTTTTCTAGGGTATTCTCTCTAAATCTGGCAAGAATTCCCTGACCTTCAAACTTCTACTAAAACAAGCAAAATCCCCTGCAAATCTACATTACAGGGGACTTGTGTGTTATTCTTGTACTTCTTTCTGGGCAGCCTTTCCTTGGTCTAGAAGGGCTTGGACGATTTTCTCATCGCGTAGTTTGACAGAATCATTGATCATTTCTGCGGACTTGACGATGGTTGTTTCTAGTTGGGCACGTTTCTGACGTCCCAACTCAATGGCAGCGACGATACCTTGGTTTTGAGCGACCAGACTTTCGGCCAGTTTGGTAACCGATTCGACAGCGACTGTCGGGCTTTGGGCAATTCTCTCCATCTGCGGAATCACTTCCTTGCTGGTTTCAGCTAGCATCTGAAGGGCAGCATTGTTGGCATTGACAATAGCATCTGCCACGACACCTGATTTCATTGATTGTTGCAAAATACCCAGTTGAGCAATAGAAAGCTTCATTGTTGGAATAGTATTGCGACGAAGCATACCCAATTTTTGGCGCATATCAGATGACACCTTCACAAGATTGCGCATCTGAGGTGTTGTTGCCCAAGCAACATAAAGACGGCTGACATACTCGGTGTGTTGTTGTTCGAGGGTATTGACCACTTCAGCCATGCGGGCCAATTCTTGTGACTTGGTCTGGTATTCTACCGTACTTGTATCGAGTTGGTCAGCTTGGGCCTTCAGTTCGGCAGCGCGATTACCAGCTTCTGTCTGGCTGGCTTCGATAAAGGAAATCACTCCTACTAGATTTTCAATAGACTTAGTATTATCCTCAATCAACATCTCAGCAGAGACGATATTTCGAGCTAGGACATCTTCTTGCTTGACCACTGCGGCAGCCATGCCATCCAGCTTTTGCTCTACTGTTTTTGAGTCAAAGTAAAATTCCTGTAGGGTATTCTTGCTCTTGTTAAACAATCGTTGCAAAAAGTTTGGCTTTTCTTCTAACTCAGCAATTTCAGCGTTCTTGTATTTGACGACAAAGCCTTGCAACTCACGGTTGGTATTCTTGAGTAGATCATCTACTTGAGGAATCTGCAGTTTCTTTTGTTCTGACAAGATACGATTGACCGTATTGTTCACACCTTCTACAGCAGATTGTCCAAAGTCCAAAAGAGCATTTTGATTTGTGACAAACTGGTCTACTAACTGAGGCACGCGCGCCTTGATTCCTTCTTGCTGCTCAGGGCTCAACTTTTCAAGGAAGGTCAAGGTCTTATCTGAGCCAGTATTGGTCTCGATGATTTGGGTTGTCTTATCCACCTTGGCCACTGTATTATTGGCAATCTGGTCAATATCAAAATTAAATTCTGTCATGGTTACTCCTTTATTTCTAACCTATTCTTTACGATCTTTTTCTAGGATGCGTAAACTAATATCAAAATCACGCATATCTGTTTCATTGAGTTCTCTCAAGACTTGGTCCAGTTCAAGGTCAAATTGTTCGATAGCTGCTTTAGCTTGTTGCAAACGTTCTTCTGCTCGATTATAGTTTTTAGGATTTGCCTTAATCTTTAAATAGCCTTCTAGAATCGTTTGGAATTTCTCCATCTTCAAACTATGAATGGCGGTCAATTCTTCCTTATCACCCTCATCCGAGGTAGCAATCTTGTCTAAAATGGCCTGATGGTCAATGGCAATATTAGCCAAAGTCTGAGACAATTCTGGAGCTAAGTCCTCTGGCTCCGCATTTTCAAGATCTACCTGACTTTCCCTATCCAAACGCTCTAGCTGAACATCGATGTTTGCCCTTACTGTACGAACCTTTTTGTCAATACGGTTGTAGACATCAGCATCGATATAGGACTTGAGACGATCCGCCTCCTGATGAATTTCCCGCAGTTCGATCAATACTTGATTAGCCAAATTCTTATAGGAATCTGAACCTTTCTCTACTAAAGTTCCCTCTAATTGCTGAATATCCTTGTCCGCCTGACGAATCCGAGCTTTTAAAAGCTCAATCCGATCGTCGAGAGAACGATCCTGCAAAAGAGGATAGCGCCAACGTTTATAGAGACGATAACCACCATAGCCTAGCAGTACACAAGCCGCAAGCGGAAGAGCATATTGAACCAAGAGTCCCAACAAGAACAAGAAACCCCAAAAATAGAGACATCCTTTCCAAAAACCATTACCCGATTTCATAAACATTCCTTATTTTCAATTTATAAATCTATTTTAGCACAAAAGAGCAAAATGAGGGCGGAAATCCCGTAGAAAAGAGTTGATTTCTTTGCTGTAGAATGGAGGCTAGTAGCGTGTGTTCTGATTTCTGCAGAATGGATTCAAACCGCAATCACACTCTAAGGAAAGATCAAAACAAACGCTTGAAATATCGGGGGTTGTGTGTTAGAATGGGTTTATAGTGATGATAATTGTCTAACAAGGCAACAAAAAGCCCCAACGTTCCAGCGTTGAGGTTTTTTTGGCTTATCGCCCCTTAAAGGTTATTTCTTGCGTGAGTTAAGCCATTTCTCAAACAAGGTTGTCAAAATATTGACTACTAAGGGTGCTAGAAAAATTGTGATGATAATTTCTAACATCGGCAACACCTCCCTTCCTTAAAGTGAGGGGGCTAAAACATTATAACATACCAGATTTATATCATCAACATCGTGTATAAAAAACAAAAGCTTGAAATATTAGGTGTTATATGTTAGAATGAACTTACAATGTGAGTAAAGTTACAGCATATGTAACTAAAAAAGCCCCATCGTGCCACCGATGGGGTTTTTTGCTACCCTCTAAAAGGGTTAACCATTACTTCTTACGTTTCTTAAGCCATAACTTGAAAAGCTCAGATAACACGTTAATCAGTAACGGAGCTAGAAACACTGTGAGTAAAGTTTCTAACATATGTAACACCTCCCTTCCTTAAAGTGAGGGGGCCAAAACATTATATCATATCAGATTTATAGGATCAACATCGCTTAGTTCTTGGAATAGATAGAATTAAATACACAAATAACCTCACTAGCAAATCTCTAAGCAAACCCAGAAATCAACGTTTTAAGACAAAGCAAAAAGCCCACTGTTGTAGGCTTTCTGTAAGATATTTCTTAAAATTAAAGCATTTTGTTGTAGAATTCAACGACAAGTGCTTCGTTGATTTCTGGGTTGATTTCGTCGCGTTCTGGCAAGCGAGTCAATGAACCTTCCAATTTTTCAGCGTCGAATGATACGAATGCTGGACGTCCAAGAGTAGCTTCTACTGCTTCAAGGATAGCTGGAACTTTCAATGATTTTTCACGAACTGAAATCACTTGACCTGGAGTTACGCGGTATGATGGGATATCAACGCGTTTTCCGTCAACAAGGATGTGACCGTGGTTTACGAATTGACGTGCTTGACGACGAGTAGTCGCAAGACCAAGACGGTAAACAACGTTATCCAAACGACGTTCTAAAAGAAGCATGAAGTTGAAACCTAGGATTCCGCCTTTGATTTTTGTAGCTTGTACGAACAAGTTACGGAATTGTTTTTCACCTACACCGTAAGTGAAACGAAGTTTTTGTTTTTCAGCCAATTGCAAACCGTATTCTGACAATTTAGAACGGTTGTTTGGTCCGTGTTGTCCTGGTACGTAGTTACGACGTGCCAATTCTTTACCTGTACCTGTAAGTGAAAGGCCAAGGCGACGAGCTTGTTTCCAAGATGGTCCTGTATAACGTGACATGTAAATGTCCTCCTGATATAAATAATATTTCGGTGGAAATAGTCACTTAGAAAGCCCTGATTCGTGCAGATGCCCTTCGCCTAAACAGCCAAGGTTACTTATCATAAGACACCTGTTGACGAGCTTCATGCTTTCCTGCTGATATTTCACACGAAATCTATTGTACCATGAATGGCTGGATTTGTAAAGGGGTTTTAAGCTTTATTTTCATTGCCAGAGAGGTTAAGAAGGAGGGTAAAGGTGCTTCCGAGGCCGTACTGGCTGGTAACTGTGATTTCTCCACCCAATTGATGGGCCAATTCACGCGCAATCGCAAGGCCTAAGCCATGACCACCTGTTTTCATATTGCGCGAAGTTTCGACACGATAAAGGCGTTTGAAAATATTCTCCAAGTCCTCTGGTGCAATGCCCTGCCCCTCATCCGTCACACTGATTGAAAGCTGGTTCTTCTCCAACTTAGCCACCACTTCCAGCTTGGTTCCTGGAGCAGAATATTTAAAAGCGTTATTGACCAGATTCACCAAGATGCGAGAAAGTTTGGCATAATCTCCTTCAATCCGGGCAGACTCTGGGATCACCTGCAAGTGGACATCTCGCTCCTCCTGCTCAATCAAGAACTGAAATTCACTCATACACTCAATCAAGAGCTGATCCAGAAAAATGCTGTCTTTGCTGGTAGTTTCCACCTGATTTCTAGCTGTGTTTAGGGTCAAAAAATTCAACTCCTCAACCAGTTTATTAAGCCTTTCTGTCTGGCGTCCAATGGTTGCTAGATAATGAGCTTGTTCTCCCTCCTTGATAACCCCATCCAAAATCCCTTCTACCGTCGCTTGGATCGAAGTGATGGGGGTCTTGATATCATGCGACAGCTGGGCAATCATCAAGCCTTTTTCTCGTTCGCTTTCTTCCAAGGAATCAAAAGTTTCCTGCAAATCATGGGACATTTCATTGAAGACTTGGCCTAATTGCCGAAATTCTGCAGGCCCTTGAACCTCCAAATTTGCAGGAAAATCCTTGTCCGCTATCCGCTTGGCATGTTCCTTAAGTTTGGCCAATGATGTAAAGACAGGCGATAGGAGAAAGAGACTAATCCCAGCACCGACAAAACTTGCGATTAAAGTCATTCCAATCAGGAAATAAATTTCTCTTTGCTCAATTAACATGCGCTGGATAGCCCAAAAAACCACGATAATCGTTAGGAGTGTTGAAATGATATACCCCACTAAAATATAACTTTTTAATTTCATTAACTACCTCGTGCTTTCTCAATTTTGTAGCCCAAGCCCCAGACGGTTTTGATGGTGGGTGTTTCTGCACTGGCATGTTTAGCCAACTCCTGTCGAAGAGCATGGATATGAACATTCAAGGTATTGGTGTCATCCACATAGTCTTCCTGCCATACCTTTTCATAGAGGTCTGTCTTAGAGAAAACCCGCTCTGGATTACTAGCTAAAAGCCATAGAAGTTCGAAGGATTTGACTGTCAAATCAAGCGCCACATTTCCAACTTGGACCTCATGGCTACCGTGATTCATCCGTAAATCCCCAAGACTGACGACCTCTGTCTCACCTCCACGATGAAGGCGACGCAAGATATTGTGGACACGCAAAACCAGCTCACGTGGGCTAAAGGGCTTGGCAATAAAGTCATCTGCCCCTAAACTCAGGCCATAAATCTTGTCCTGCTCACTGGTCTTAGCCGTGATAAAGAGAAAAGGCTGATCTGGAGATTGATACTGAACTTCACTAATCAAATCATAACCATCCATCCGAGGCATCATGATATCTGTAATAATCAAATCAATCGATTTTCGCTTGAAAATTTCTAAGGCCTCTACTCCATCATGAGCCACCAAAACCTGATACCCTGCCTGAACCAGATAACGTTGATGAATATCTGTGATTTCTATCTCGTCGTCAACGAGTAAAATTGTCTTTCCCATCTGTATCTCCTTTGAAAAAAACAGTGCTATACCACAATAGTATAACACTATTTTTATCTCTTTACGAACATTCTAAACGATATCTGGATTTTTCAAATCCTAGATAGAAAGTCTGTAACTAGACTAGTCATTTTCCTCTTTTTTAGCTTTCAAACCGAGGCCACCTAATAGTCCTGCCAAGGCGAGTCCAAAGAATCCAAGAGTAGCCATTGATGTTTGGGCTTCACCAGTATATGGAAGCATGTCTTTTTGCTCTTTCTTTTGATCAGCCATCATTGGACTTGATACCTTGTTATTAGATGCCATCTTGCCTTCATCAGACATTTTGCTTGATGTTGCTGGAGCTTGATCTTGTTTCATGCTTGGTGTTGCCATAGGCTGGCTAGCATTCATGGTTTTGTCCTGCTCTTTGTTAGGCATCATCTTATCCTGGCTAGCAGCTGGCATTTTAGATTTCATCTCATCTTGATTGGCACTTGGCATTTGAGCGTTCATCTTAGACGCATCTTGATGACTATTCATCATTGGAGACGGCATAGCTGAACCATTAGAAGATGGGACAAAGCCTGATTGCATCGGAGTAAGAGACTGATGTCCATTCAAGTTCACTGTCAATTCTTTAGTCGCTACGAGATTGCTCAAGTCTGCCTTGCCGTCTTTCGCACCATAAACCTTGATAGTTGCCTTGTAGCTGTGAGTTCCATTTTGTTTCAAAAGGTCAAGAAGCTCTTTATCTGATTTGCCTTGAGTACCTGCCAAATCTACTTCGTAGAAGTAAAGACCTTTGCCTAATTTTTCTACTGGTGGAAGAGCGGGATTTTTAGCTGAGCCGTTGTCTGACCATGGAGCCCTGTCTGAAGCTTTCAAGATAAGGCGAGTCAACATACCGTCACCAGCGAAGAATTCATATGGAATAACTTGGTTAACACCGGCTGTGAATGGGCCAGGGAAGTTAGCTTTATCTAGGTAAGTAGCTGGAACATCCACTGTGTCTTTGGTATTGTCAGCCACACCTTTTTGAACTTCAGCTGGGGTAGTTAAGCCGTTCAAGTTCACTGTCAAATCCTTAGTCGCTACAAGATTGCTCAAGTCTGCCTTGCCGTCTTTCGCACCGTACACTTTGATAGTTGCTTTATAGCTTTGAGTGCCGTTTTGTTTCAACAAGTCTAACAAATCTTTGTCAGATTTGCCTTGAGTACCTGCCAAGTCCACTTCGTAGAAGTAGAGACCTTTGCCCAATTTCTCTACTGGTGGAAGAGCGGGATTTTTAGCTGAACCGTTGTCTGACCATGGAGCCTTGTCAGAAGCCTTCAAGATAAGGCGAGTTAACATACCATCACCTGCGAAGAATTCATATGGAATAACTTGGTTGACGCCAGCTGTGAATGGACCAGGGAAGTTAGCTTTATCTAGGTAAGTAGCTGGAACATCTACTGTGTCTTTAGTATTGTCAGCTACACCTTTTTGAACTTCAGCTGGAGTAGTTAGGCCGTTCAAGTTGACATCCAAATCCTTAGTCGCTACTAGATTAGTCAAATCGGCCTTGCCATCTTTTGCACCGTACACTTTGATAGTTGCCTTGTAGCTTTGAGTGCCGTTTTGTTTCAAGAGGTCAAGAAGGTCTTTGTCAGATTTGCCTTGAGTACCTGCCAAATCTACTTCATAGAAGTAGAGACCTTTGCCCAATTTTTCTACTGGTGGAAGGGCAGGATTTTTAGCTGAGCCGTTGTCTGACCATGGAGCTTTATCAGAAGCTTTCAAGATAAGGCGAGTCAACATACCATCTCCGGCGAAGAATTCGTATGGAATAACTTGGTTGACACCAGCTGTGAATGGACCAGGGAAATTGGCCTTATCCAAGTATGTAGCTGGAACATCCACTGTGTCTTTAGTATTGTCAGCTACGCCTTTTTGAACTTCAGCTGGAGTGGTCAAGCCGTTCAAGTTGACATCCAGATCCTTAGTCGCTATAAGGTTGCTCAAATCAGCCTTGCCATCTTTCGCACCGTACACTTTGATGGTTGCCTTGTAGCTTTGAGTGCCGTTTTGTTTTAAGAGGTCTAGAAGCTCTTTATCTGATTTACCTTGAGTTCCTGCCAAATCTACTTCGTAGAAGTAGAGACCTTTGCCCAATTTTTCTACTGGTGGGAGAGCAGGATTTTTAGCTGAGCCGTTGTCTGACCATGGAGCCTTGTCTGAGGCCTTCAAGATAAGGCGAGTCAACATACCGTCACCAGCGAAGAGTTCATATGGAATAACTTGGTTGACACCAGCTGTAAATGGGCCTGGGAAGTTGGCTTTGTCCAAGTAAGTTGCTGGAACATCTACTGTGTCTTTGGTGTTATCGGCCACGCCCTTTTGCACTTCAACTGGAGTGGTCAAGCCATTCAAGTTTACTGTCAATTCTTTAGTCGCTACGAGATTTGTCAAATCAGCCTTGCCATCTTTAGCGCCGTAAACTTTGATGGTAGCTTTATAGCTTTGAGTACCATTTTGTTTTAAGAGGTCAAGCAAATCTTTGTCTGATTTACCTTGAGTACCTGCCAAGTCCACTTCATAGAAGTAAAGGCCTTTGCCTAATTTTTCTACTGGTGGTAGAGCGGGGTTTTTAGCTGAGCCGTTGTCTGACCATGGAGCCTTGTCGGATGCTTTCAAGATAAGGCGTGTTAACATACCGTCACCAGCGAAGAACTCGTATGGGATAACTTGATTGACACCGGCTGTGAACGGACCAGGGAAGTTAGCCTTGTCCAAGTAAGTAGCTGGTACATCCACCGTATCTTTAGTATTGTCGGCTACACCTTTTTGCACTTCAGCTGGGGTTGTTGCTGGCTGAGCTTCATTTGCTTCACGGTCTTGTCCAGAAACTGTAGGCGCAGGATTTGTCGCGGGTTTAAGCGCATCTTCTGTTTCTTTCTTAGATTCTGGTTTTGCTTGCACTTCTTCTTTTGGTGCTGCTACTGGTTCTTTAGCAGCTACATCTCCTTTTTCTGGAGAGCTTGTAGTATCCAAGCTTGCTTTAAGTGTTGAATCTGCCTGTTCTGAAGGAAGAGCTGTATCGACTGCTTCTTTGAGAAGTTCTGCTGGTAAGTCGCTCTTCTCACTCACCGAAGCAGCGTCTGGTAAGACTTGAGCAGGGGTTGGATTGAGCCCATCGGCACGTACAGAACTTGGTTGACCAACTAGGACAAAGAAGCCACTAGCCACAACAACTGAGGCAACACCGACACTGAGACGGCGAATAGACCAACGAGTATATCTTTGATTTGGATTGAATTTCATAGGATTCTCCTTAGAGTTTTTCTTTATTTGATGACTCTAGTATAATCTCCTAAAATTAAAAAGGATTAAGAAAAAGTTAAAATTTTTCTTAAATCCCTCTTATAAAATACTTATATTAATTTTTTTACGAATTTAATTCTGCCAAGTCATCTAGATACTGGTTATTAATCACCGCCAAGATATAGGCATCTTCCTTCAAGAGGTCATTAGGACCAAACTGGACATCCAGTGGTGAATTTTCTTGTTCACGAAATCCTAAGACATTGAGGTTATATTTGCTACGTAAATCTAGCTGGCTCAGGCTTTGACCTGCCCAAACACTAGGAATTTTCATCTCCACGATAGACACATTTTTATCCAGCTGAAAGACATCGACATTGTTATGAAAGAGAATGGTCTGCGCTAGAGACTGCCCCATTTCATACTCAGGTGAAATCACCGAGTCAGCACCGATTTTTTCCAGCACCTTCTTGGCTGTCTGACTTTTGACCTTGGCAATAACCCTTGGTACACCTAGACTCTTACAATGCATCACTGCAAGCACACTCGACTCCAGATTTTCTCCTGTTGCGACTACAACCGTATCACAGGTATCAATCCCTGCGGTTCGGAGGAGTTCCTCATCTGTGATATCACCAACTACTCCACGCGCCAAAACTGGCTCAAATTGATTGATGTGCTCTGCGTGGTCGTCAATAGCAATAATATTCATATCTTGCTTGGCTAGGGCTGTCAGGACACTAGTCCCGAAAATCCCCAAACCTAAAATTCCAATCGTACGATCTGACATCGCTCTTCCTTTCTTATCCAATACTAATATCTGCTTTCATATACTGAATCAAATCTTTCTTATCAGGCTGATAATCCGCTAGACTAACCAGCAAGGTCAAGGGACCGATACGGCCAATAAACATGAGCACCATGACAATGCTGAGAGCCAACTTGCCCAATTCTGGTGTCAGATTTGCCGTTACCCCAACTGTCGCAAGGGCTGAAATGGTCTCAAACATAAGATAGATAAAGCGCGGTGTCCCTTCTGCTGTAATTCCAAGTAACACCAAACCCAACAAGAAGGTCATCAAAAAGATAATAAAAACACTAAAGGATTTTTGGACTGTGCGAGCCTCAATGGTTCTATGCGCAACATTGGCATGAGGCAAGCCCAGCAATTCACTACGCGCAAAAACCAACAAGACGAAGAAAGTCGTAATCTTAAGACCCCCAGCTGTCCCTCCAGGCGCCCCACCCAGAAACATCTGTAGGATATAGATAAACAAGGTCACAGGCCGAGCTTGGGTGTAGTCAATAGAAGCAAAGCCAGCCGTTCTCATGCTAACGGTTTGGAAAAAGCTAACCAACACTTTCTCTGGAACGCTGAGATTGCCAATGGTTCCAGGATTTTGCCACTCCGTAAAGAGTGTGGATACTGTCCCAAACAGCAAAATCCCTGCAGTCAAGAAGAGGACCAGCTTGGTGTGGAAACGCAGACGGCGTTTTTTCTTCTTGTCAAACTGGGTTGCCAAGTCAAACCAGACCATAAAGCCAAGACCACCTGTGATAATCAAGCCAGCAATGACCAGATTAATCAAGGGATCCGTCTGAAAAGCCACTAAACTGCTACTGCCGAAATTATCAAAACCAGCATTACAAAAGGCTGAAATGGCTAAAAAGATAGAGGTGAAAATGCCTCGTCCCCAGCCGAACTCAGGAATAAAACGAAAACTTAGCAGGAAGGCACCCAAGCCCTCCACCAGAAAAGTCGTCAAAAAGATGGACCGCATAAAGGCCTTCAGCGACCGAGTCTCCCCGTAACTAAAGCTTTCCTGAATAGTTTCACGACTGCGAAGACTAAGCTTTTGCTTCCCCTGAATATAAAAGACCCCGATAAAAGTCATGAGCCCCAGACCACCAATCTGTATCAAGAGCATACAAATCAACTGCCCCCAGACATTATAGGTAGTAGCCACTGGTTGCGTAAAAAGGCCAGTCACACAGACCATGGACACCGTCGTAAAAAGATGGTCAAAATAAGTAGCCTGCGAACCACTCGCCTGAACAAAAGGCAAACTCAAAAGAAGAGAGCCTATAAAAATAACTCCAGCGAAACTTAAAAAGATGCGGCGAGCTGGCGAAAGCCCGCCCAAGGCTCTCTCAATTTTTTTCACAAATAATTTGAATAACATACATCCATTGTACCATAAAAAGTAAGAGAGTAGCTATATCTGAAAGGCTATCTCAAGGCAGAGTTCTAAGGCCTTCTCGAAAGCTTCTGAACCCCAGTCACGACTATCGTACTGGTCCAAGTCTGCTAAGGAATCAGCTGTGAACAACAATTCTCCCCAGAGAACCCCACGCAGTTGGGCTACTGCCGCGAGCGCAGAACACTCCATCTCCACAACAGCACAGCCTTCTTCCTTGCGATAAGCCACCTTTTCAGCCGTTTCTCGGTAAAAACCATCTGTCGTCCAGGTCATGACTTCTTCATAAGGAATCCCTCTATCAACCAAAACTCGCTCAATGGCAGCAATAGCCTCTGGCTGCATTTCCATATAACGAGAAGGTGCCACATAGTGGTAACTGGCTCCTTCATCTCGCAGAGCGCGAACAGGGACTAGAAAGGCATTTTCTTCTATATCAGCCAGCACACCACAGGTTCCAGTGGAAATAATCTGCTCCACACCATAGCCAATCAACCAATCCATAAACTGGGCTGCTGGAGCTGAACCAACAGGAGCCTGAGCCAAACAAAGTTCCTCGTCCTTGTAGTTAACGACATAGACTGGATAGGTCTTGGTGGCTGAAACGAATTCGCCGACACAATCCGCCCCTACTTCCCTCGCATAGCGGTCAATCTCCTCACCTAAAAAAGCATAGACACACTTCTTGGGCAAATGCAAATCCAGCCCCTCGTGATCAGGCATGATAACCGCCTGAGGATTGTCATCAAACTCTAAAATAGGAATCGTATGTTTCTGAATCATAACCCACCTCCTCTAATTTTGTACTATTGTATCAAAAGCTGACGGAGTGTCAAGGAGGAAGCTGATAAACTGAGGAGAAGCGAATACTAGAATAAAAACCACTTTCTACAATTGATGCTCTGATTTTCATCACATCCTGTCTATCTTGCTAAGCGAATACGAGTCACAATTCCATCTGGGTCTGTGATTTCCAGCTGGCTAGATGTCAGCCACTTGATTGGGGTAGCAACTGCTTGTGCTCGTTGCACAATCGTTAACAATTCTTCTTTACTAGCGACCTCAATGACATAATAGGCCAAACCTGGCAAGCCTTGCTTACGCGGAGCTAGACCTTTTCCTCCCCACTCATTGACCGCTAAATGATGATGGTAGTCCCCAGCTGCAATCCAACTAGCGCTAGGCATACTGAATTTATCCTCTAGTCCTAACACCTTTTGATAAAACTGGCTGGACTTTCGACTATCCTTGACGGAAAGATGGATATGCCCCATTCTCGCACCATCTGCTAGGATAAAAGGCTCTACTCTTTCCCCTAACTCATAGATATCCTGCGCCGCAAGGGCCTCCGTCACTCCGATAATGCGTCCATCTTCTCGAATATCCCATGTGGAAACCGGCTTATCTCGATAGAGTTCGATGCCATTTCCCTCCAAATCCTCCAAGTAAAGAGCCTCACTGTAACCATGGTCTGCACCGCCGACGAGAGGAATCTGTAAATCTGTCAGGTGTTTCAAGATATCCGCCAAAGCCTTTCGTGTCGGCAAGAGAATAGCCAGATGGTAAAGACCATAATGTTCCCTTACTTCACCGCTCTCTTGTGCTTGAATCAAGTGTACCAAGGCTTTTCCTCCAAGTCCCAGAACGACCTCTGTCTCAGTTTGAGATAAGATTTCTAAACCAATAACTTGCTGATAAAAGGCTGTTTGACTTGCCAAATCCTTTACATTTAAAACTGCCTTTGCCAAATAAATGTAACTCTTGTATTCATAGGTCATAAATGCTCCTCTTTTTTAGTTGTAATTCTTTTTATTACAACTATTGTATAAGTTCCATCAAGAAAGTCAAGTCAGACAACTTGAAGGAACTCCCTTAGCAAAGTTATTTATCAAATCAACGTTTTCTGTGGGATTGAGATACATCTTGCCACCATTGGTCGTTGGCGAGTGGAAGATGATTCCTACAATCTGCATTCAATAAAATTTCTATATCACTCCATAAGAAAAAGGAGTAGATTGGTCATCTTACTCCTCATTCTTACAAGAAACACTATTCAACAATAAAACTTTACAATCTTATTTATAAATAGATTCTCTGAAATCATCTGTGCTACGCAGGTACGCGTTGTAGATTTTTTGTTTTAGTAAGTGTACCCAACTTGATGGGACATTTTCTGTTGCTCGTTTAAGATTTTTCACATCATGTGCTACTGCTGCATCGATTAGAGCTTGCATCTCTTGTGCTGATGAGATAGTTACTTCTTTTGTGCTATTTGGTTTATCTAATTCGTACTGAATTGTTATTACTTTTAAGTTATTTTGTTTACTGATACGTTGGTTGAACATATCTTTTTTGAATTCTGCCCAGTTTGGATAGCGATTATCAAATACTTTTTTCAATACTAAATTATCTGTGACTAAAGCAACATCACGTCTAAACCAACTTGAGTATGTTTTACTTCCTTCTGCAAGTGCATCCGCTGCGTATTGGTTAGACACGTAAGGTAAGAACCCTTTGTGGTATCCTTTTTCTGCATATAATTCAAACGCTGTTTTTCTAAACATTACATCTCCAGGTGCACCGTTTGGATTGCTTAGTCCTGCGTAGATAGGTGAGAACATACTTATCGTGTAATAACCATTTCTTCCGTATTGAGTTTCATTTTGATAAGCACGTCTATTAATGATATCATTCTCAATTAATGAGTTCAATGTTGTTAATCTTGTTACTTCTTCATCTGTTAATGGACGAACTTTGTTTCCTGCGTGTGTGTCTTTGTTGTATTTATCGTCGCGCACGTAGTAGTTTTCGATTTTTCTAAACCATTGTTTCTTAACAGCATCAGTTTGTGTTAATACTGCATTAGCTTCCATTGCATCAAGTGTGTATAACACATCATACATTCCATGTAAGTAGTGTTGAATTTCTTCTTCAGAGGTGAATCTCGCCGTTGGATCGTATGTGTGCAAGCGAGTTTTTGAGTCTTTATCTCCTTTGAAGATTGTGTTTAATACTATCGCTTCTTTATCCACACTATCCGCTGATTGAAGTAGTCCTAGTGCATATAATTCCGCACCTTGTCCTTCTCGTCTACCATTCCCTTCAAAGTAAATCGAAGAATCCGAATTGTGTACCATCTCATGACTATAAACCGATGTTCCGTACTGGTCTAACAGTCTATCGATTACAAAGTACGCCTCTACTCCTGTTGCGTAAGCACCTGCATTCGGTCTTGGTGTATGGTATTTACCTACTGGTCCGAAGAAACTATAGATAGAGTCTATATTTTTTTCTGATAATGTTGCCCAGTAGCCTCTACCATTTGTATCTTTCACCTCAAATGCGTCTGTTACCGGTACTGCACGGTATAATCTTTCTTTAAATTCTGGCGCTAGAACTCTATACCAGATATCATAATGATCTCTTTGCCATTTCGCAGATTGATCTACTTTTCCTCTAACATATTGACGTAGAGCTTCTCCTGATAAGATAACTCCGTCCGCTCCTCTGTCTCGATAACGTTCATAGCTACCGAAGGCTAATGTTGATAGAGTAGATATTGCATACAAACTTTCTTCTTTCATCGTTAATAGTGGCAGTATCATGCTCTTATAACCCCAACTTGGTGCTGATATTCTATCATATACTCCGATTGAGTATTTCTTGTCAGCTGTTGGTGATACTTGTTTTTCACGAACTTCTTCTATGTCTGATTTCGCTTCTACTATGTATGCTTTTGTATTATCTTTGAACCACTCGTTATTTGTTTTGTTCGGCAGGAACAGTCTTCTATACGCTTCTACGAAGTCAAAGACTGAATCTTCTCCTTTAAGTGGTGCAAGTGTGCTCGCATATAGACCTGTCGTATTTGGTCCTCGTAAGTTTTCTAGTCCGCTATTTCCTAAAGCGATGATAGTATCTAGCGTTGAAGCTTCATTATTTCCGTTAAAGTCAAATTTGTACACTGATAAATCTTTCGTATTCAGACTGTCATAATTAATATTGTACCAACGGTTCATGTATGTAAGTCCCAGCATAAATGCTTCTTTGTTATTTTTAATTTTTTCACTTACGTATTCAACTACACCATCTCCTGTAGTGTTGATTGATTTATCCATCGCTAATACTTTTCTTAAGTGCTCTGCTATATTAGTTTTAACTTCCTCAAATTCTCTATCTAAGTATAAGTTATCTAACGCTGCATTATTTACCGCTCCTAATACTTTCTTAGTCGCTTCTGAGCTAAACATTACATTTTGCAATTCACTTAGTACATTATTAGTTATCGCTGTGTAATCTGATACGAATGCTTCTGGTGTGAATATATATCCTTTGTCTGCGACATTGTATTCGACTACTTGACTGTTTGTGAAGTTTTCTTTGAATGTTACATCTAAGTATTCTACTGTGTTGTCTTTATAGTGTAACATAACTCTATTGATTGAATTTTTCTTATTATTAATATCCGTTACTACTTCATTTCCGTTCATAGGCACTACGTCTAGCAGTTCTGTAGTATAAAGTTTATCCGTTGTCGCTACTTTGTTACCATAGTAAACAACTAGCTCTTTATTGTAGAACGGCATTAGTTTTTCTATGTTATTATAAGCTACTTTTCTTTCAACTTGCGCTTTACTTAATGCTGTATAGTCAACTTCTTTTGAGTTTGCTTTTAGGTCTTGCCCAGTATCATCAAGAGTTACTGTGATTCCATAAGAAGTAATCTTAGCATCCACTTCTTCTTTAGTTACTTTTCGAACGAAGTTATCTTGTTTTTTATTTTCAACAGAAGTAATAGCATTCTTCACATCTGCACTACCGAATTGATCTCCTGTAGTAGCATATCCATCACCAACATTCATATTGCTTACTACATTATCCACACGACCTCTTGGATATGTAGACCCAACTATTCCCCCAACTCTTGGATATCCTTGACCGTTGAGGATTTTACCTGTTGTTACAGATCTTGTGACTAAAGCAGAGTTTTCTAGTTTACCAACGATTCCTCCGGCTGTTTGGTTATTATTACGTGCTGCTGTAGAGATTACAACATCTACTTTCGATTTATCAACTTTGGCATTTCCACCAGTTAATTTACCAACGATTCCTCCAGCGTAATTTGCATTGTTATCCGCGTGGTTGGCGATTAGTTTTCCGCTGAATGAGCTGTTTTCTATTCTTGTATTTGTTGCATCTACTACTAATCCTGCAACTGATTTTCTACCTGATACTTTTCCTTCTACAGCTACATTGCTGATAGTAGCATTATCCGCTGTTTTTGCTACTGCTGCGGCATTCTCTTTGCTATCCACTTGTGTATTTTTAAGATCTAAATCTTTTACAGTTGCATTTTTTAATATGTCGAACAGTGGTTTTTTCAGGTCATATATAGCATATGCTTTGCTTCCTTCTGTTCCTACTAACGTTCCTGTAAATTCTCCTTTTATGTAACTTGTTTGATTTTCTGGTAGTCCTACTTCATCGGCTGTCATATCCGCAGCTAATTTATATACACCTGCTAAGTTGCTTTGTATCGCTGTTACAAGTTGTTTGAACGATGTATAAACTCCTGGTTGCTCCGCTTTAGATTTAGCTACATTAAATGTGTAGTCCTCTTTATATCCTTCTGCACCTTCTTCTACAAGTTGATCAACAGCTGCCATCACTTTATAAGTTCCATCCGTATTTTCTGTAATAGATTTTACAGGTATATACATTTCTTTGAATCTATCTGATTTTATTTTTACAAAGTATTTAGCCGTATCAGTCGGTGCTTCACTTAGACTTAAATATCTACGATAACGGTCATTTTCTTTGCCGTATAATTCTACTGAATCAATATCTTTAATTTCTATTTTCTTATAATCTAATTGGAAAGCTTGAGTTGATGTTTCTGTACTTTGTTCATCGTTTTCGCCTAGATTATAAGTTAAACGTGTTTTTAGTGTGTAAGGTGTGTAGTAATCTAAACCTGAGATTACTTGCGCTTTAGCAGGATTTTCTATATCCACCTCTTTAATCAGCTGATCACCTTGGAAAATTTGCGCTTTGGCAGAGACATACGCTGATGTAGTGTCTGTTAAGTTATAACTTACAGTTATAGATTTTTTGTTCTCAGCTTTTGTTAAGTTGGCAATTTCTACTGTAGGTTTAACTTTGACTAGTGTTCCTACTTTAACGATTTCTTTTACTGGAGCTACTTCAGTTCGTGATAGTTCTTTAGTTTCTACGACATTACCATCTACGATGTAGTCTTCATATTGAATTGTACGCGTTCCTGCTTGACCTTGTCGTTCAGTTTCACGACGATTTTTCAGAAGTGTTGGATCCTGAATTTCTTCTGTTGCATAAGGAATATTCTGGATTTCCGTTCTATTTCGTGTAGTAACCTCTAAAGTCGGAAGTTCTTCTTCTACTGCAGCTTCGCCCTCATGATCTGGTGCTTGCGTGCCTTTGGTCGCTACTGGATCAGTGTACTCTGGTAACTCGTTAACTTCCGATTCTCCTTCATGTCCTAGCTCTTGCGTCCCTTTTGTCTCTACTGAATCAGTGTACTCTGGTAACTCGTTAACCGCCGATTCTCCTTCATGGCCTGGTTCTTGTGTTCC
>NZ_JUPG01000119.1 GCF_001074825.1 Streptococcus pseudopneumoniae | reverse complement strand
AGCTGGAGAATCACCTAATGTGGAGAGAACACCGCTATACTCTGGAACTTCTGTAACAAGTGAGTCGCCTCCATTCACGCCACCTGTAAACTCTGGCTTAGTGACTGTAGGAGCTGGAGAATCACCTAATGTGGATAGAATACCACTATACTCTGGAACTTCTGTAACAAGTGAGTCGCCTCCGTTAACTCCGCCTGCAAAGTCTGAAAGGTGATGGACCTCAGCATCCGCACTATTAACTCCACCTCTAAACTCTGGCTTAGCTAATGCAGGAGCTGGATAATCACCTAATGTGGATAGAATACCGCTATACTCTGGAACTTCTGTAACAAGTGAGTCACCCCCATTCACACCACCTTTAAACTCTGGCTTAGCTACTGTAGGAGCTGGAGAATCACCTAATGTGGAGAGAACACCGCTATACTCTGGAACTTCTGTA
>NZ_JUPG01000118.1 GCF_001074825.1 Streptococcus pseudopneumoniae | reverse complement strand
TCTCTTCACACGTTTTGTCATATCTTCAACATCGTTCAGAGAAACTGTTGTATTTTCAAGAACTCCTTGAGCTAAGCCCAATAATTCATTGGCTTTTTCAAGAACTTCTTTGCTAGTCTCATGCTCAGGCACTTCCAGAACTGCTGCCTTCAATTGATCTACAGATACTTTCAAAGCATCTTTTTTAGCTGATACAGTTTGGCTCTCTTCACTTGCACTTACTTCAGGAGAAGTTTGACTTGCTAGATTGTCAGCCGGCTTCTCAGTTTTATCTGCTTGTTTATCGACTTGTTTATCAACTTTTTTATCTACTTGAACCTCAGTTGATTCCTTAGCAGCTGATACGACTGTCACATCTTTAGACAAGAGTTTCGCAAGCTCATCAATATCCTTTTGAGCTAGCTCAGAACTTTCTAGGGCTTCTTTCCCTTTTTGAAGTCTATCTTTGACAGGTGATACTACTGACTCGTCAAGGTTTAACTTAGTTGAAAGAAGAGCATTTAATTCTTCAACTACTTTTCTTAACTTGGCTTTATCAACTGTAGGCGCGCTATTTGCAGGAACTGCAGGCACTTGATTTTCTGGTGATTTATGTCCTTCATCTACTTTGTTTGCAGTAGATTCTGTAACATCCTCAGGCGAATCGACCTTATCTTTAGGGTTTACTACACCCGCATTAGATTGTGGAGCGTTTGGAACCACACTATCCGCACTCGCAACGCGGGCACCTAAAAACATCAGCGCTGCAACAGCAACTGAAGCGGCACCGAAACTATATTTACGAATAGAAAAG
>NZ_JUPG01000117.1 GCF_001074825.1 Streptococcus pseudopneumoniae | reverse complement strand
TCTCTTCACACGTTTTGTCATATCTTCAACATCGTTCAGAGAAACTGTTGTATTTTCAAGAACACCTTGAGCCAAGCCCAATAGTTCATTGGCTTTTTCAAGAACTTCTTTGCTAGTCTCATGCTCAGGCAATTCCAAAACAGCTGCCTGCAATTGATCTACAGATACTTTCAAAGTATCTTTTTTAGCTGATACAGTTTGACTCTCTTCGCTTGCGCTGACTTCAGGAGAAGTTTGACTTGCTAGATTGTCAGCTGGCTTCTCAGTTTTATCTGCTTGTTTATCAACTTGAACCTCAGTTACTTCCTTAGCAGCTGATACGACTGTCACATCTTTAGACAAGAGTTCTACAAGTTCATCGATATCCTTTTGAGCTAGCTCAGAACTTTCTAGGGCTTCTTTCCCTTTTTGAAGTCTGTCTTTAACAGGCGATACTACTGACTCGTCAAGGTTGAATTTAGTTGAAAGAAGAACATTTAACTCTTCAACTACTTTTTTCAACTTGGCTTTATCAACTGTAGACGCGCTAGGTGCACCATTTGTAAGCGCTTGATTTTCTGCATCTACTTTGTTGTCAGTAGATGCTGCAAGATCCACAGGCGAATCGACCTTATCTTTAGGGTTCACTACACCCGCATTAGCCGTATTAGATTGTGGAGCGTTTGGAAGCACACTATCCGCACTCGCAACGCGGGCACCCAAAAACATCAGCGCTGCAACAGCAACTGAAGCGGCACCGAAACTATATTTACGAATAGAAAAG
>NZ_JUPG01000116.1 GCF_001074825.1 Streptococcus pseudopneumoniae | reverse complement strand
TGAACAAGATCCTAAGACAGGTGACGTTACAGTAACACCTAAGAAACCAGATGGTTCAACATATCCACCGGGAACTAAGGTAGAAATCCCAGGTGAAAATGGTCCAATCACAGTAACAATCGGTGAAGACGGTAAAGGTAAAGTACCAAATGACAACCTTCCTAAGACAGATGTCCCAGGAACAGGTAAGATTACAGAACCAGGAAGACCATCTGTGGAAGTTCCTAATGTAACAACTCCAGGTAAATTCACACCAGAAACACCAGAAACTGAAAAACCAGGTAAGATTGAAATTACTCAACAACCAAATGGAAATGCGATTGTAACGCC
>NZ_JUPG01000115.1 GCF_001074825.1 Streptococcus pseudopneumoniae | reverse complement strand
CAGCATATCGCGGATAAATTGACAAGTGATTTCTGGATTGCTAAAGATTTTCTTAGCAACCAAATCATTGGTTGGGCTGATGCCCGGATGACGTACAGTCAAATTGCTTCTCCTTTCATTATAGCACATTTTTAAATCTAGGTTTACTAGATTATCTGGCTCTATCTATTTATTCGGAAAAGGAAATGAATTGTTAAGATATTTTATTTTAACTGAAATATGAACCTTAGCAAGCAGTTGTCTATCCAAAGTCAGATTTAGATAGAGATTCAAAGTTCTACCAGTAGCCAAACTCAGAGTTAGTATGATCAGATTTTTTTAGTTGCCCCAGCTTGAAACTGACGGACTAATACTCAATGAAAATCAAAGAGACAACTAGGAAGCTAGCCACAGGCTGTACTTGAGTAGAGTAAGGCGACTCTGACGTGGTTTGAAGAGATTTTCGAAGAAGTATAAGCTCATCCTGATGAATAACACCATATCCACCTATAGCCAGTTAAACTCAAATCTTCGTTTCTAAAGAAGTACTAGTAGATTGAACTATACCATCTTATTAACAACTTTATCCACAGCTGTGGATAAAGTTGTTAATAACTAAAAATCCTTTCCTACATTCACAAAAGTTTTTATTACAATATGAAATATCCAAACTTTTCTGACTAACTACTGTTCTCTACCAAGGTCCCTCTCCTCCTAGTTAATAAGTAACATTCAAATTCTCTCCGCGTCAACAAGTGATACTCAATCAAAATCAAAGAGCAAACTAGGAAGCTAGCTACAGGATATACTTGAGTAGAGTAAGGCGACGCTGATGTGGTTTGAAGAGATTTTCGAAAAGTGTGAAACAGTATTGTTTACAAAGATTAGCGTACTTCACCCTTGATATTTACTACATAGACTATCATTTCAAAAAGAAAAATCCCTAAACTCCAAATAGCAATAATTAATCATATCTATCCACAACTTGTCCACAATCTGTGGATAACTTCTGTGAATTATCCAATTTATAAGAACTCTTTTACTCTCAGTTGGCTACTATTTCTAAGGTTAATGAGATTTTCCCACTCTTATAAATCTGTGGAAAAGTCTGAAAATAACTCCATTGTCAAGAAACAATACAAAGCTTACAAAAGAACCAAAAAACACCTCTCTGAATGTTCATTCCAGAGAGATGTTCCTTTTGTCTTATACTCAATGAAAATCAAAGAGCAAACTAAGAAGCTAGCCGCAGACTGCTCAAAACACTGTTTTGAGGTTGTAGATAAGACTGACGAAGTCAGTCACAT
>NZ_JUPG01000114.1 GCF_001074825.1 Streptococcus pseudopneumoniae | reverse complement strand
CGTCAGTCTTATCTACAACCTCAAAGCAGTGCTTTGAGCAACCTACGGCTAGCTTCCTAGTTTGCTCTCTGATTTTCATTGAGTATTACTAAACTTCTTTACTTGATTGGGATTGAAATTCCAATTAATTTCTCTGAGTAGAGTGTCTTGATATTGGCCTCATCAATAGAGTCCTTATCAATTTTACGTTTCAAGAAAAATTCTTGGATAGCTTCGATTTCAGTTTCTCGAATAGCACGGTGTTTATTTGAGATGAGGATTTCATAGTGAAGCGGAGCTTGGGTAAAAATAACATCTGTATTTCCAGCAGAATAGACCTCAACAAGGGTTGCATCTGTACTTTCTAGCTGGCTTTTTACAAGTTGCGAGTGTGAGTTTGTCGTATTGATAAGCTTCATAACATTTCCTCCGATTTTCTAATACTATTATAGCACTTTTTGAATAAAGTCGCTTGATTTAGTCAATCTTATGCTGTTTTTTCCAAGATTCAATAGCCCATTTATGGCTACCACGTTTGAGATTTTCAATAGCCTCGTCAATAGGGAACCAGGCAATATGATTAAAGTCTTCTAGTGGCTTTTGCACTTCTTTAAAAGAAGTCGCTTCATAGAGATAGGCAGGATTGTAGTAGTAGGTATCACGGTGACGAGAGTAGAAATATTCGTTAGCTTGTCCGTAATAAGTACCAATTTCAGCTGTGAAGCCAAGCTCTTCAATCAATTCACGTTTTAGGGCTTCCTGATGGTTTTCACCTGCTTCAATTTCTCCACCTGGTAAGAACCAAGCACCATTTGGTGCTTGAACAAGAACAATTTGTTTTTGTTCAGTGTCAGGGATAACAGCATATACGCCATAACGAGCAACATAGTCAGTATTCGCTTTTTTTTCTCCGAAAGTTGGGTTTGCCATTGCATTTTCCTCATTATCTAGTATCTTTATTATTATCATAATGTACAAAGGGCAAGCTGTCAAGAAATTACAGTTATTTTAGTAAAAAAAGGAGCAGAAAATTTTCATTTTCTACTCCTTTTCTATAGGATTTATTTTTCTGTTTCAGAAGCTTTCACTTCAGCTTTTTTAGCAGATTTAATCTGAATCTTGCCCTTGCTGGTCATAACTGCCTTAAGGTCTTTTTCACTTGGATTTTCAAGGTAGTAGTCAGTGATTGCGTCCTCAATATAGTCTTGAATAGTACGACGAAGTGGGCGTGCTCCCATTTTTGGATCATAACCGAGGTCAACTAATTTTTCCTTGACCTTTTCAGTTACATCTAAATGAATATTGTTCCTAGAAAGGCGTTTGTTAACGTCTGCTAGCATAAGCTCGACAATCTGAAGGAGGTTATCTTTGCTGAGAGCCTTAAATTCGATAATACCATCAAAACGGTTCATAAACTCTGGGCTAAAGAAGTTACCGAGTTCACCGAGAACAGAGTTGGTACGTCCTTCGCGAGCAGCCCCAAATCCAACGCTGGCTTCTGCCTTACCTGTACCTGCATTTGAAGTCATGATGATGATGGCATCCTTGAAGCTAACGGTACGTCCTTGTCCATCTGTCAAACGACCATCGTCCAAGACCTGGAGGAACATGTGCATAACATCTGGATGGGCTTTCTCTACTTCATCCAAGAGAATAAGAGAATAGGGATTACGACGGATTTTTTCAGTTAATTGTCCAGCCTCATCGTAGCCAACATAACCTGGAGGGGCGCCGACCAACTTAGCTACGCTGTGTTTTTCCATGTATTCGCTCATGTCAAAGCGAATCATGCTATCAGCAGAACCAAAGAGTTCGATAGCTAATTGTTTGGAAAGTTCTGTCTTACCGACCCCAGTTGGTCCGACGAAGAGGAAGCTTCCGATTGGGCGGTTAGGCGTACCGAGACCGACACGATTACGGCGAATAGCCTTGGCAATCTTATCGACAGCATCATCTTGTCCAATAACATGAGACTTGAGATCTTCGGCTAGATGGATGAGTTGAGATTGTTCTTTCTCTTTCAAATCGCCAACAGGGATGTTGGTTTTCTGCTCGATAATGTGCTCAATGGTTTTCTCACTGATGATAGGAGTATCCTGGTCCGTAACCTTTTTCTTTTGCATTTCCTTATACTTGGCAATCTGGTCGCGGAAATAGGCGGCCTTCTCAAAATCTTCCTCCCGTGTAGCTTGAGATTTAAGATTTTCAGCCTCAATCAAGCGTTGATCAATCACTTTAGGATCTACAAAATTCAAGGTCAAGTTCATCTTAGAACCAGCTTCATCTAGGAGGTCAATGGCCTTGTCAGGCAAGAAGCGATCTTGGATGTAACGATTGGAAAGAGTTGCAGCTGCTTCAATGGCAGCATCGGTATATTGAACGTGGTGGTAGTCTTCGTATTTTTTTTGAATCCCTTTGAGGATAGTGATTGTTTCATCCACCGTTGGTTCATCGACTTTAACAGGTTGCATACGACGTTCTAGGGCAGCATCCTTTTCAATGATACGGTATTCATTGAGGGTAGTGGCACCAACTAGTTGCAGTTCCCCACGAGCAAGGGCTGGCTTGAGGATATTTCCAGCATCCATATTGCCATCGCCTGCAGAACCAGCACCGACAATTTCATGGATTTCATCGATAAAGAGGATGATGTCCTCACGTTTGCGAATTTCTTCCATGAGTTTTTGCATGCGTTCTTCAAATTGTCCACGGATACCCGTTCCTTGAACCAAGCTAACCACATCCAGACGGATGACTTGTTTACCTTGGAGTTTATGTGGAACATCGCCATCAACAATTTTCTGAGCTAGACCTTCGACAACGGCCGTTTTTCCGACACCTGGTTCACCGATAAGAACAGGATTATTCTTGGTTCTACGATTGAGAATCTCGATGACACGGATAATCTCATCGTCGCGCCCAATAACGGGGTCGATATCTCCACGACGAGCAATCTCAGTTACGTTAATACCAAATTCTTCCAGCAGGCCTTTTTCTTGGCTTGGTGGCGGAGTTTGAGCAGATCCACGATTTTGGGAGCCATAACCGCCATTTCCACCGTAACCTCCACCTGATTGGGTTGGGGGAGTAGGAGGAGTGTTGTTAGAAGGTCTGAAATTGTTTAGATCATTGAAGAAATCACCAAAAGGATCAAAGTCACGATTGTTCAGATCCGTCATACCTTTAAAGAGGCTATTGTTAGGATCTGTCTTGATAATCTTATAGCAGTTTTGACAGAGGTCAATTTGTTTTTGCTTTCCATTGAGATTGGTATAAAGATGAATTGTTGAGTCATTGATTTTACAGTTTTGACAAAGCATACATCTACCTCATTTCTTTCTTTAGTCTGACCTGTTTAATGGTCAAAAATAGTCAAATTTCTATACTCTCATTATAACAGGATTGGGGTGTAAAGCAAGTAAAAAGATTGAAGCTTTGAGAAGTTGTTACAATGAAGATCTTTGTGAATTAGGACTAAAAAAATCCTATTTGTGAGACAAAAAGGATTTTGGTTAGACATGCAGGGGCAATCCCAGCTTGTTTTGTATTAGTAAAGGAGTTCGTAAATCTCCATTGCAATCAAGTCAATGCTGTCAAACGTATAAGTTTCGCGAGCTTCGACATCACGAAGGGTAAAGATTGAGCCGTTTTCTTCGTCGTGGCTGTATGCAACTTCTGCAACAACAACTCCTTCGCGTTCAAAATTACGTTTTAAATTTCCGCCGTCTTTTGCCATTGCTTCAAGGCGGTTGATGATTCTAACCAAATGTGATTCCATTTTGATTCTCCTTCATTTCTTATCGTTACTATTTTACCATAAAGGAGGCCAACTTGACTAGAAAAAACTAAGATTTCTCGCTAATTCTACCAGCTTAAAGTTTTTTTGAATAAATCAAATAAAAAGTTTGAATTTTAATTCAATACATGTTATAATCATACAGTATTCTATTTTAGAAAGCAGTGTGACTATGAATTTTTCTTTTTTACCTAAGTATTTACCTTATTTTAACTATGGGGCTGTTGTGACGGTTCTCATTTCTATCTGTGTTGTCTTTTTGGGAACTATTTTGGGTGTTGTCTTGGCTTTTGGGCAACGTTCAAAGTTTAAACCGCTTGTTTGGCTCGCCAACTTGTACGTTTGGATTTTCCGTGGGACACCGATGATGGTTCAGATTATGATTGCCTTTGCTCTTATGCACATCAATGCTCCGACTATTCAGGTTGGAATTTTGGGTGTTGACCTTTCTCGTCTGATTCCAGGGATTTTGATTATTTCTATGAACAGTGGTGCTTATGTTTCTGAGACTGTTCGTGCTGGGATTAATGCGGTTCCAAAAGGTCAGCTAGAAGCAGCTTATTCGCTAGGGATTCGTCCTAAAAACGCTATGAGATATGTGATTTTGCCACAAGCAATCAAAAATATTTTGCCAGCATTGGGGAACGAATTTATTACCATTATCAAGGACAGCTCCCTCTTATCAGCTATTGGGGTCATGGAATTGTGGAATGGGGCTACAACAGTTTCTACAACAACCTATCTACCTCTGACTCCACTTTTATTTGCAGCCTTTTACTACTTGATTATGACTTCTATTTTGACAGTGGCTTTGAAAGCTTTTGAAAAACGTATGGGACAAGGAGATAAGAAATAATGACAGAAACCTTGATAAAAATTGAAAATTTACATAAATCATTTGGAAAGAATGAAGTATTGAAGGGCATCAACCTCGAGATTAAAAGAGGAGAAGTTGTCGTTATCATCGGTCCTTCGGGGAGCGGGAAATCTACCTTGCTTCGCTCTATGAATTTGTTGGAAGAAGCAACTAAAGGGAATGTTATCTTTGAGGGAGTCGATATTACGGACAAGAATAATGATCTGTTTGCCATGCGTGAGAAGATGGGCATGGTTTTCCAACAATTCAATCTCTTTCCTAATATGACTGTGATGGAAAATATCACCTTGTCACCTATTAAGACCAAAGGTGAGAGCAAGGCAATTGCAGAGAAGAGAGCTCAGGAACTTTTGGAAAAAGTTGGTTTACCAGATAAGGCAACTGCTTATCCACAGAGTTTGTCAGGTGGACAGCAACAACGGATTGCCATTGCGCGTGGTTTGGCTATGGAACCTGATGTCTTACTCTTTGACGAGCCAACTTCAGCCTTGGACCCTGAAATGGTAGGTGAGGTTCTGGCTGTTATGCAAGACCTAGCCAAGTCAGGAATGACTATGGTTATCGTAACACATGAGATGGGCTTTGCGCGTGAGGTAGCAGACCGTGTTATCTTTATGGCAGACGGTGTGGTTGTTGAAGACGGAACACCTGAACAGATTTTTGAACAAACCCAAGAACAACGGACGAAAGATTTCTTGAGTAAGGTTTTATAATCTATTTTAAAATTTCAAGACAAGATTAGTGAAAAGCTCAACCAGAGCTTTTTCTTATAGTTTGAAACTATAGGATTGCCTAGGAAAGAAGTGTTAGAGGGGGCTGGCAGTTTTTGGTATAATGGAAGATATTTGAAAGAAAAGAGAAATGATATGACACAGATTATTGATGGGAAAGCTTTAGCGGCCAAATTGCAGGGGCAGTTGGCTGAAAAGACTGCAAAATTAAAGGAAAAAACAGGTCTAGTGCCTGGTTTGGTAGTGATTTTGGTTGGGGACAATCCAGCCAGCCAAGTCTACGTTCGCAACAAGGAGAGGTCAGCTCTTGCGGCTGGTTTTCGTAGCGAAGTAGTGCGAGTTCCAGAGACCATTACTCAAGAGGAATTGTTAAACCTGATTGCCAAATATAATCAAGATCCAGTTTGGCATGGGATTTTGGTCCAGTTGCCATTACCAAAACACATTGATGAAGAGGCAGTTCTATTGGCTATTGACCCAGAAAAAGATGTGGATGGTTTCCATCCTCTAAATATGGGACGCCTTTGGTCTGGTCATCCAGTCATGATTCCATCAACACCTGCAGGAATTATGGAAATGTTTCATGAATATGGAATTGATTTAGAAGGTAAAAATGCGGTGGTCATCGGTCGTTCCAATATTGTCGGAAAACCTATGGCTCAGCTTCTTTTGGCCAAAAATGCGACGGTAACCTTGACTCACTCACGCACCCATAATCTTGCCAAGGTGGCTGCAAAAGCGGATATTCTTGTGGTCGCAATCGGTCGTGCTAAGTTTGTGACTGCTGACTTTGTCAAACCAGGTGCGGTTGTCATTGATGTCGGTATGAACCGCGATGAAAATGGCAAGCTCTGTGGGGATGTGGATTATGAGGCAGTTGCACCACTTGCTAGTCACATCACGCCAGTACCTGGAGGTGTCGGTCCTATGACCATTACCATGCTGATGGAGCAAACTTATCAGGCAGCACTTCGGACATTGGAAAGAAAATAAGAGAAAATTCGCTGAAGAGAGTGTATTTTCTATAGCTATATCTAAAATGGCAGAAATGAATATTAAATTTTCGATATAAGATTACAAAAGGAGGTCTGCGCCTCCTTTTTGTTGTATAATAAATGCGAGAGGAGAAAACGATGAAAGTGATTGATCAAACCTTACTAGAAAAAGTCATTATTGAACGTTCTCGTACCAGTCATAAAGGAGACTATGGCCGTCTTCTGTTGCTTGGTGGGACTTATCCTTATGGTGGTGCTGTCGTCATGGCTGCTTTGGCAGCTGTTAAAAGTGGAGCTGGTTTGGTGACTGTTGGAACAGATAGGGAAAATATTCCAGCTCTGCACAGCCATTTACCAGAGGCTATGGCCTTTTCTCTTCAAGATCAGCAATTGTTAAAAGAGCAATTGGAGAAGGCAGAAGTTGTCTTGCTGGGGCCTGGTTTACGAGACGATGCTTTTGGAGAAAATCTAGTAAAACAAGTCTTTGTTAATTTAAGCCAAAATCAGATTTTGATTGTAGATGGTGGTGCCCTGACCATTCTTGCCAGAACAAGATTGTCATTTCCTTCCAGTCAGCTTATCCTAACTCCCCACCAAAAGGAGTGGGAAAAACTGTCTGGAATTACGATTGAAAAGCAAAAGGAAGATGCAACGGCTAGTGCCCTGACTTCCTTTCCTCAAGGAACAATTTTGGTGGAGAAAGGCCCAGCTACTCGTATTTGGGAAGTTGGCCAATCTGATTATTACCAGTTACAGGTTGGTGGTCCCTATCAGGCGACTGGGGGAATGGGAGATACTCTGGCTGGGATGATTGCAGGATTTGCAGGCCAATTTCGACAGGCCAGTCTCTACGAGCGTGTAACCGTAGCGACTCATCTTCATTCAGCCATAGCCCAAGAATTAGCTCAAGAACATTATGTGGTCTTGCCAACGGAAATTAGTAATTGTCTTCCTAAAGTAATGAATAAAATATCTCAAAAAAGACTGGGATAAAATTCAATTTTAGGAGAAAACGAAGTGAATATTACTACAATAAAACGCATAATATCAAGTTTTTTTAATACCTGATATTATGCGTTTTTGACTTTAAAGCCTTTTTTCTCTGTCTCTATTTTGGAGCAAGCTTCTGCTCAGAATGTTTTATAATTTCTCGTTGATAAATCGGATAAACTGATTCCACCAAACTTTTAAGAAGAAAGCTTTTTCAACTTTCTTTTCTGCTACCATTTCGAAACTAGGACGTTCTGTGGTAATGTAACCTTGACCAATCAAATCCTTGTCTTCATAATTCAAATGGCCGACCACTGTTCCAGCTTCAAGTGGTGCTGGGATTGCTTTGGAATCAGGAGTGAATTGAACAGATTGGGAAGATTGATTCCCAACACGTTCAATTAGATAGATATCTTCTGGAGCCACTGCAGTGACCGCATCTTCTTTTCCATCTTGTACAGGGGATTTGCTATCTTGATAGGCATCACCTTTTTGAACGATTTTGCGAAGTGTAAATGTAGAAGAAATATAATCCATTAGGGAAGATGTAGCTGTAAAACGAGCGTAAGGATTATTATCTTGATGGTCTGCATTCAAAACAACTGTGATAACCCTCATACCTTTTTCGACAGTAGTACCAACAAAAGACTCTCCAGCCTTATCTGTTGTTCCTGTTTTCAGCCCATCAAAACCACCACGGTAAGCAGGCATACCTTCTAACATATAGTTGGTCGAAGTGATTGTCATCCCAGCAAAAGTAGAAGAAGGTTTTTTCGTTATTTCCAAAACTTGTGGGTACTTTTTGATGAGATTGCGAGCAACGATAGCAACATCATAAGCACTGAGCTTATTTTCATCATCTTTATTAGACCCTGGGTAAATATTATCTCCTAGAGTCTCGTTGTTAAGACCAGTTGTATTGACAACAGTGGCGTCTTTGATTCCCCATTCCAAGAGTTTGGCGCGCATCATATCGACGAAGTCTTTCTCTGAGCCAGCAATTTTCTCAGCTAGGGCAATAGCGGCGCTGTTAGCACTCGATACCAGTATTGCTTCAAGTAACTCTTCGACAGTATAATTACGGGCCTCCATAGGAACATTACTGGCTTCAGAATTTGTCGTCAATTGATAAGGATAATCAGAAATATCTACTGGGGTGGAGAGTGTGATACTTCCATTTTCTAGAGCCTCATAGACAAGATAAACTGTAAGTAGTTTTGTAATAGAAGCAATTTCGACAGGTTGAGTTGCATCTTTCTCATAGAGAATTTTACCAGTATTGGCCTCAACAGCAATCGCATGTTTAGCAGCAATATTAAAATCTTGGGCAGCAACAGTAGATGCTGACCCAATTACGGATAGACTTAGGAGAGTTAAAATGATTTTTTTCATAGTAAGTTTATTCTAACATAAAGAAAAAAATATTCCCAGTTTCATGATAGAAGAAAGAAGCTTTTTTGAAAGTATGGTAAAATAGATGAATGGAGGTAGCTCATGTTTCGTAAGAATAAATTATTTTTTTGGACCAGTGAGATTTTATTAGTAACAATCATTTTTTATTTATGGAGAGAGATGGGGGCTATTATCACGCCTTTTGTAAGTGTCGCAAACACCATCATGATTCCTTTTCTTCTAGGTGGTTTTTTATATTATTTGACCAATCCTATTGTAAATTTTTTACAAAAATATTTCAAAATTAATCGTATCATTGGTATTCTACTAACCTTGTGTGCCTTGGTTTGGGGTCTTGTCATTGGGGTAGTCTATCTGTTACCGATTTTGGTCAATCAATTGACCAGCTTGATTGCGACTAGCCAGACTATCTATAGTCGTTTACAAGATTTGATTGTGGATTTATCTACTTATCCAGCCTTTCAAAATTTGGATATTCAAGCGACGATTCAACAATTAAATCTGTCCTATGTAGATATTCTACAAAATATCCTAAATAGTGTTACAAATAGTGTCGGAAGTGTTATATCAGCTCTCTTTAGTACCGTTTTGATTATTATTATGACCCCCGTGTTTTTGGTTTATTTTTTGTTAGATGGTAACAAATTTTTACCGATGCTTGAGCGCACTGTTTTAAAGAGAGATAAGTTGCATATTGCAGGTCTTTTAAAGAATTTGAATGCGACAATTGCTCGCTATATCAGTGGAGTCGCAATTGATGCCATTATTATCGGTTGTTTGGCCTTTATCGGATATAGCGTGATTGGTTTGAAATACGCTTTGGTCTTTGCCATCTTTTCAGGATTGACCAATCTCATTCCTTATGTGGGACCAAGTATTGGCTTGATTCCGATGATTATTGCCAATGTCTTTACGGATCCTCATAGAATGCTAATTGCAGTTGTTTACATGCTGATTATTCAGCAAGTGGATGGGAACATCCTTTACCCTCGAATCGTTGGAGGAGTGATGAAGGTTCATCCAATTACGATTTTAGTATTACTTTTGTTATCAAGTAATATCTATGGCGTCATTGGTATGATTGTAGCAGTACCAACATATTCTATCTTAAAAGAAATTTCTAAGTTCTTATCACGTTTGTATGAAAATCATAAAACAATGAAAGAACGAGAAAGAGAATTAGCTAAGTAAAAGTCAGGAAATTCCTGATTTTTTTTTTTCTTTAGGTAAATTATAGGAGTAGAAGTGCCATTTATATTGGCCGATTAAGAATAATTCACAAAAACTTTGTAAAACACTTGCAATTTAGCTGAAATTTGATAAAATAGTAAGGAAAGTTAGACTGTATTGCCTACTGTCTATCTATAAAATATATTTTATTGGAGGCTTTTACTCAAATGGCAAAAGAAAAATACGATCGTAGTAAACCACACGTTAACATTGGTACTATCGGACACGTTGACCACGGTAAAACTACCCTAACTGCAGCTATCACAACTGTTTTGGCACGTCGCTTGCCTTCATCAGTTAACCAACCTAAAGACTATGCGTCTATCGATGCTGCTCCAGAAGAACGCGAACGCGGTATCACTATCAACACTGCGCACGTTGAGTACGAAACTGAAAAACGTCACTACGCTCACATCGACGCTCCAGGACACGCGGACTACGTTAAAAACATGATCACTGGTGCCGCTCAAATGGACGGAGCTATCCTTGTAGTAGCTTCAACTGACGGACCAATGCCACAAACTCGTGAGCACATCCTTCTTTCACGTCAGGTTGGTGTTAAACACCTTATCGTCTTCATGAACAAAGTTGACTTGGTTGACGACGAAGAATTGCTTGAATTGGTTGAAATGGAAATCCGTGACCTATTGTCAGAATACGACTTCCCAGGTGACGATCTTCCAGTTATCCAAGGTTCAGCTCTTAAAGCCCTTGAAGGTGACTCTAAATACGAAGACATCGTTATGGAATTGATGAACACAGTTGATGAGTACATCCCAGAACCAGAACGTGACACTGACAAACCATTGCTTCTTCCAGTCGAAGACGTATTCTCAATCACTGGACGTGGTACAGTTGCTTCAGGACGTATCGACCGTGGTATCGTTAAAGTCAACGACGAAATCGAAATCGTTGGTATCAAAGAAGAAACTCAAAAAGCAGTTGTTACTGGTGTTGAAATGTTCCGTAAACAACTTGACGAAGGTCTTGCCGGAGATAACGTAGGTGTCCTTCTTCGTGGTGTTCAACGTGATGAAATCGAACGTGGACAAGTTATTGCTAAACCAGGTTCAATCAACCCACACACTAAATTCAAAGGTGAAGTTTACATCCTTACTAAAGAAGAAGGTGGACGTCACACTCCATTCTTCAACAACTACCGTCCACAATTCTACTTCCGTACTACTGACGTTACAGGTTCAATCGAACTTCCAGCAGGTACTGAAATGGTAATGCCTGGTGATAATGTGACAATCGACGTTGAGTTGATCCACCCAATCGCCGTAGAACAAGGTACTACATTCTCTATCCGTGAGGGTGGACGTACTGTTGGTTCAGGTATGGTTACAGAAATCGAAGCTTAATTCGATTTAGTTCCCAGAAGAACAATTATTTAAGTCAGACATTAAAAGAATCTTGCTATGCAAGGTTCTTTTTTTAAAGTAAAAAGATAGACCTGGTAAAGTCCAGATCTATCTAATAAGTTATTTCCAAGTGACTAGTTCGCTCCAAACGCTAACATTCGATATAGTAGAGGTTTGACCAGCAGGAACCCATTTGTTGGTGCCTAAGTATCTAACTTCTAATTTACGAACATTTACTGTGTAAGATGCTTTTAGTCTAATATAACCATAAGTGTAGGGTGGTACGTTATGGGAGACTGAGTGATTTAAACTAAGTCCAAATCCAGACTCAGGAGCAGAAAAGCCAACACCTGCACTTATAGTTAGGGTAGCTCCAGCTTTTCCACCATAGGCAGTTGAACTTCGAGCTCCTGATGTGGCACTGCTCTTGTAAGAGTAAGAGTAGCTAGTTCTATAGTCTGCAACACCAGTTGCATTAGAACGAGTCTGATACATAGATTTAGACTCCAAATAGGTATCCCTAAGTTCAGTCGTATAAAATGACAATAGCTCTCCTGTGTTGATATCTTTTACAACATGATTAGATACAATTTCATAATTTGTACCAGGATAGACATCAGCAAAAACCGTAGATGTTGAGACTAAGAATACTAGACTTGATAGAACAGCGAAAAACAATATTTTCAGTTTAATCATAAAATATTTCCTTTCGTCATGATCAAAAGATTATTTTTTCAATCCTTTGAAAGTCATAATGCAACCCAAAACGATACTGAGAGTTCCTATAGGTCTCCAATATAGTTGCCAAAAGAATAAATTTATCGTTTCTTTCAGTGTATCATCGGGTCCGCCATAATAGGGGTTGATGTGAAATAATAAAAAACCAAAACATAAAACTATGATTCCAGTTAAGAATAAAATGTCCTTATTTACTTTCCTCATAAAACCTCCTTTTATTTAATTTAAAGCGCTTTCTATTATTAGTATACGTCAAAAAAATAAAAAAACAAGTCTATTTATTTATTAATTTATATGGTATAATAGAATAGTTGGAGAGTTTTTCTATAGTTTTAAAATGCTGATATGAAACACCTCATATTTTACAAAATAAAAATCTCTCGTTCAAATAAGAGCAATGGAAAAATAAACTGCATCCCAAAACTTAGATTTTTTCTGTCTGATTTTTGGGATGCAGTTCACTTTTTACTACAAATATTATGTAGTTTTACAAAAAAAGAAGCTAGATAAAAACTCAATTTTAGGAGAAAATGAAGTAAATCTTCTCACAATAAAATGCATAATATCAAGTTTTTTGCACACATGATATTATGCGTTTTTGATTTTAAAGACTTTTTGCCCAGCCTCAATGAGGGATTTATTTTACATAGAGTTCTTGATTTTTTAGGACAATTTCTCGTACACTTGCAAACTTCTTAAGTTTTTTGATTTCTTCAGGATGAGTGACGAGAGTGATAACATAGCCTTCTTTACCCATGCGACCTGTACGGCCAGCACGGTGAGTGTAAGTTTCAATATCTCTAGGAACATCAAAGTTTACGACGCATTCTAGACTATCGATATCAATTCCACGAGCCAAAAGGTCTGTTGCAAGGAGTAGGGTTAGTTGCTTATCTTTAAACTTTTCTAAGATGACTTTTCTAAATTTGACATTGACATCACTAGCGAGGGAAACAGCCAAGATATCACGATATTGTAATTTTTCTTCTGCGCTTCCAAGGTCTGATAGGCTGTTAAAGAAGACAAGACCTCGGAAATCCTCTACATGAGACAGTTTTCGTAGCATATCCACACGATGGCGTTGCTCCACTTGCATGTAGAAATGTTGGATGTTGTCCAATTTTTGGTCAGAAAGATCAATGGTACGTGTGTTAGGAACAATCTTTTCTTGGTCAAACTTGGTTGTCGCACTCATGTAGACCAGTTGGTGATCGCGAGGTGCGTAGTGAGTGATTTTCTCGACAAAGTGTATCTGAGAATCATCTAGCAATTGGTCGAATTCATCCAGGATGATGGTTTCCACATTCATCATCTTGATTTTTTTCAATTTAATTAGTTCAAAGATACGACCAGGAGTTCCAATAAGAATTTCTGGTCCTTTTTTGAGGCGTTCAATCTGGCGTTTCTGACTTGAACCTGATAAGAAGAGTTGGGCAGTTAAGCCGATGGCTTCAGCCCACGTTTTACATACATCAAAAATCTGTCCAGCCAGTTCTGTATTAGGTGCTAGAATCAAGAGTTGTTGGGCTTTTTTCTTTTGTAGTCTGAGAAGACTTGGTAGGAGGTAAGCTAGGGTTTTGCCAGTTCCTGTTGGGCTTACTCCTAGAAGATTTTCTCCTGCAAGAAGTGGTTCAAATAGTTGAGTTTGAATGGGGGTGAATTCCTGGAAACCGAGTTGGTTGCTCAGTTCTTGCCATTCAGTCGGTAGTTTGGTTTTCATTTTTCTTCCTCAAATCTAATGCCAGCAGTCTGGCGCATGGTATATAGTAGCTCATGAACTGAACTTGCATCTTCCAGCCAAGTTTGGTAGAGATTCAGATCTGGCTGATGGAGCATGTGTGCAAATGCAGCGACTTCATCAGTCATCGTATGAGGAGCCTGTTGGATAGGGAGTTGGACTTGATTTCCTTGATGGTCGGTAAAAATAGCCGAACGAACATGCTCAATTGTGTTGAGCGTCAGGGTTCCATCTGTCGTATAAATCTCGCAAGGAAGATTGGAAGTGATGTTTTTCCCAGCCTTGATATGGACTTGAAAATCAGGGTAGAAGAGGATGCCGTCTCCATTTAGGTCAATGCTATTGTCAAGCTGTTGAGCCTGATAGGTGGCGTTCTCAGCTTTTCCAAAGAGACGAACGGCAGCGTAGAGAGGATAAATCCCCAAATCCATAAGCGCTCCACCAGCAAAACGATCTGAAAAAACATTTGGTGTCAGTCCAGCTAACAAATCTGGCATTTTGGAAGAATACTTGGCATAGTTGAAATCTGCTCCCAAAATTTGTTTGTCTGCTAAAAAGTTTTTGATAGTAGTAAAAGCTTTTTCATGGTAGTTCCGAGCTGCTTCGAAGATAAAACAGTGATTTTTCTTAGCTGTTTGAATCAAATCCAGCCATTCTTGTGGCTGAGCGACAGCTGGCTTTTCAAGAATGACGTGTTTACCTGCAGATAATGCAGTTTTTGCCTGAGCAAAATGCAAGGAGTTTGGACTAGCAATATAGACCACATCAAAGGAGCTCTTGAAGAAGTCTTCTAATTGATCAAAGAGTTGGATATCCTGATAGCGAGAAGCAAAGGTTGCTGCAGTTTCTAGTTTTCTAGAATAGACTGCGACCAACTGGTATTCTCCACTGGTATGGGCTGCTTCTATGAAGTGATGGCTGATAGCGCCTGTTCCGATGACACCTAATTTTAGCATAAATACTCCTTTTCCGATTTCAAATCCTTCTTTCATTATAACATAGATAGACGGGACTATCCAACAGAGGGTGAAAAATTTCAAATAAGCTACTAGGCCTTTTCCAAAGAAAGTGGTACAATAATGAGATGAGTAAATGAAATGGGAGGGAAAATGAGATTATTACCTATAAGAAAAATATCACGTCAGTCTAAGAGGCTAGCGCTTTTTTTGACTTTTTGTGCAGGATATGTAGACGCCTATACTTTTATTGTGCGAGGGAATACTCTTGTAGCTGGACAAACTGGGAATGTAGTCTTTCTTTCAGTAGAATTAATTCAAAATAATGTTTCAGATGTTAGGGACAAGGTTCTCACTTTGCTAGCTTTTATGATGGGGGTCTTTTTATTAACTGTTTATAAGGAAAAATTGAGAATTGTGAAAAAGCCAATTCTGTCACTGATTCCTTTGGCAATCTTATCAATCATTATTGGTTTTGTGCCCCAAACTGTAGATAATATCCATCTAGTGCCGCCCTTGGCCTTCTGTATGGGACTGGTGACAACCGCTTTTGGAGAAGTATCGGGTATTGCTTATAATAATGCTTTTATGACGGGGAACATCAAACGGACCATGTTGGCTTTTGGGGATTATTTTAGGACCAAGCACACACCATTTTTACGTGAAGGGATTATCTTTGTAAGCCTGCTTAGTAGTTTTGTACTTGGCGTTGTCTTTTCAGCCTATTTGACGATTTTCTATAATGAAAAGACTATTCTTGGTATTCCTATTATGATGAGCATTTTTTACCTCAGCATGCTTTTTGCCTCGTGGCAGAAAAAAATAAAAGAAAAAGCTTGATTTTAGGTGTTATTACTTGTAAGAAAATAGGAGATATGCTATACTTGAAGAGTTGACTATGCACGTTCCTGTGCAACCGCACGAACATCGTTGCTCGTAGTATAACAAATTTAAACTTTGTTCTACATAGAGTTCTTCTTTTAAGTGGTTCGTCCCACGATGCTAGGCGAGTCTTCACAAAAATTCGGGGAAACCCATAAAAATCATAGGAGGTGCATAATGAGCACATACGCAATTATCAAAACTGGCGGAAAACAAGTTAAAGTTGAAGTTGGTCAAGCAGTTTACGTTGAAAAATTGAACGTTGAAGCTGGTCAAGAAGTTACTTTTAACGAAGTTGTTCTTGTTGGTGGTGAAAACACTGTTGTCGGAACTCCACTTGTTGCTGGAGCTACTGTAGTTGGAACTGTTGAAAAACAAGGAAAACAAAAGAAAGTTGTTACTTACAAGTACAAACCTAAAAAAGGTAGCCACCGTAAACAAGGTCACCGTCAACCATATACAAAAGTTGTCATCAACGCAATCAACGCTTAATTTTAAGGAGAACACATGATACAAGCAGTCTTTGAGAGAGCCGAAGATGGCGAGCTGAGGAGTGCGGAAATTACTGGACACGCCGAGAGTGGCGAATACGGCTTAGATGTCGTGTGTGCATCGGTTTCTACGCTTGCCATTAACTTTATCAATTCCATTGAAAAATTTGCAGGCTATGAACCAATCCTAGAATTAAACGAAGATGAAGGTGGCTATCTGATGGTTGAAATTCCAAAAGATCTTCCTTCACACCAGAGAGAAATGACCCAGTTATTTTTTGAATCATTTTTCTTAGGTATGGCAAACTTATCGGAGAACTCTTCTGAGTTCGTCCAAACCAGAGTTATCACAGAAAACTAACACGGAGGAAAACATTATGTTAAAAATGACTCTTAACAACTTGCAACTTTTCGCCCACAAAAAAGGTGGAGGTTCTACATCAAACGGACGTGATTCACAAGCGAAACGTCTTGGAGCTAAAGCAGCTGACGGACAAACTGTAACAGGTGGATCAATCCTTTACCGTCAACGTGGTACACACATCTACCCAGGTGTAAACGTTGGACGTGGTGGAGACGATACTTTGTTCGCTAAAGTTGAAGGCGTAGTACGCTTTGAACGTAAAGGACGCGATAAAAAACAAGTTTCTGTTTACCCAATCGCTAAATAAAAAGGTCCAGTGAACCTTTTTATCCCGAGCCTTGAAATGTAAAGGCGAGGAAGCTAGAAGTAGCATAAACTAAGGCTTTCCGAGTTTTCGGAGAGCCTATTTTTTTGTTTTGATACCCATATTCTAAAATCCTATGTAAGAAGCGAACTTATCGGCTACTTTATCTTTTAGATACAATCATAAAATAGTGGAATGTAAAACTTTTACAGTAATAAAGTTTATGAGGGAATAAGATATTGTAAAAATGGCTACGGTTTGATATTATAATTGTATTCGGGTAGGAAAGAAGGGATATGGAAAGGATGTGGACTAGTATGAAAAAAATTATCACTATAATAGTCTGTTCAATCTCTTTTCTTGTTCTATCAGCTTGTGTCAGTAAGAAAAAACTTATTCTTCCTGAACCTGAAACAATCTCTGTAATTTCCCTACAGGAAAAAATCTCTGAAGATGTTAAAACTATAACCAAGAGAGAAGAAATCTCAAAATTGATTGAGGAGATACAGAAACAGTCAAAATCTACAACTTTTGAGAGTTTAAATGATCAACCGACAAATGTTAAAGATTACATCATTATCAAGTTTTATCATCAGAATGAAGAAAAGGATAGTGTAGTCTATCTATATACTAAGAAGAAAAGACAGTATATTGAGCAACCTTATGCTGGTATTTGGGAAGTAAATCCAGATATAGCCAATAGGATTAAAGAGTTTTTTTCTAGTTGATTTATAGGGAAAAAGAAAATTTTAGAGTCTTTTCTTGCATCATACTATAAACGGTAAATCAAAAGGATTTGCTGTTTTTATTTGCTTGAAATCAGATAAGGACTGAAAAAAGACATCATTCTAATTCTTGGATTGGGATGTTAGCATATTCGTTTAGGTTTGAAAGTTTCCTGACTTTTTTCCTTTTTAGAAAACTTCAAAAATATGGTATAATGAAAAGATAAAGAAGTTGGGGGTAGAAGATGAACATTCAACAATTACGCTATGTTGTGGCTATTGCCAATAGTGGTACTTTCCGTGAAGCTGCTGAAAAGATGTATGTTAGTCAGCCGAGTCTGTCTATTTCTGTTCGCGATTTGGAAAAAGAATTGGGCTTTAAGATTTTCCGTCGGACCAGCTCAGGGACTTTCTTGACCCGTCGTGGTATGGAATTCTATGAAAAAGCGCAAGAATTGGTCAAGGGATTTGATATTTTTCAAAATCAGTATGCTAATCCTGAGGAAGAAAAAGATGAATTTTCTATTGCTAGCCAGCACTATGACTTCTTGCCACCAACCATTACGGCCTTTTCGGAGCGCTATCCTGACTATAAGAACTTCCGCATTTTTGAATCAACTACTGTTCAAATCTTAGACGAAGTGGCTCAAGGGCATAGTGAGATTGGGATTATCTACCTCAACAATCAAAATAAAAAAGGGATTATGCAACGGGTTGAAAAGCTGGGTCTTGAGGTCATTGAATTGATTCCCTTCCATACCCATATTTATCTCCGCGAGGGGCATCCTTTGGCTCAGAAAGAGGAATTGGTCATGGAGGATTTAGCGGATCTACCGACAGTTCGTTTTACTCAAGAAAAAGATGAGTACCTTTATTATTCGGAGAACTTTGTCGATACAAGTGCTAGCTCACAGATGTTTAATGTGACAGACCGTGCTACCTTGAATGGTATTTTGGAGCGGACGGACGCTTATGCAACAGGTTCTGGATTTTTAGATAGTGACAGTGTTAATGGCATCACAGTTATTCGTCTCAAGGATAACCTAGATAATCGCATGGTCTATGTTAAACGTGAAGAAGTGGAGCTTAGTCAAGCTGGGACTCTCTTCGTAGAAGTCATGCAAGAATATTTTGATCAGAAGAGGAAATCATGAAAAAAAGAGGAATAGTGGCAGTCATTGTACTGCTTTTGATTGGGCTGGATCAGTTGGTCAAATCCTATATCGTCCAGCAGATTCCACTGGGTGAAGTGCGTTCTTGGATTCCTAATTTCGTTAGCTTGACCTACCTGCAAAATCGAGGGGCAGCCTTTTCTATCTTACAAGATCAGCAGTTGTTATTCGCTGTCATTACCCTGGTGGTCGTGGTAGGTGCCATTTGGTATCTACATAAACATATGGAGGACTCACTCTGGATGGTCTTGGGTTTGACTTTGATCATTGCAGGTGGTCTTGGAAACTTTATTGACAGGGTCAGTCAGGGCTTTGTTGTGGATATGTTTCACCTTGACTTTATCAATTTTGCAATTTTCAATGTGGCAGATAGCTATCTGACTGTTGGAGTGATTATTTTATTGATTGCAATGCTAAAAGAGGAGATAAATGGAAATTAAAATTGAAACTGGTGGCCTGCGTCTAGATAAGGCTTTGTCAGATTTGACAGAATTATCACGCAGTCTCGCGAATGAACAAATTAAATTAGGCCAGGTCTTGGTCAATGGTCAAGTCAAGAAAGCTAAATACACAGTCCAAGAGGGTGATATCGTCACTTACCATGTGCCAGAACCAGAGGTTTTAGAGTATGTAGCTGAGAATCTTCCGCTAGAAATCATCTACCAAGATGAGGATGTGGCTGTCGTTAATAAGCCTCAGGGGATGGTTGTGCATCCGAGTGCTGGTCATACCAGTGGGACCCTAGTAAATGCCCTCATGTATCATATTAAGGACTTGTCGGGTATCAATGGGGTTCTGCGTCCAGGAATTGTTCACCGTATTGATAAGGATACGTCAGGCCTTCTCATGGTTGCAAAAAATGATGAGGCGCATCTAGCACTTGCTCAAGAACTCAAGGATAAAAAGTCTCTTCGTAAATATTGGGCGATTGTTCATGGAAATCTTCCAAATGATCGTGGTGTGATTGAAGCACCGATTGGCCGGAGTGAAAAAGACCGTAAGAAACAGGCTGTGACTGCGAAAGGTAAGCCTGCGGTAACTCGTTTCCACGTTTTGGAACGCTTTGGTGATTATAGCTTAGTGGAGTTGCAACTGGAGACAGGGCGCACCCATCAAATCCGTGTTCACATGGCTTATATCGGCCACCCAGTCGCTGGGGATGAAGTCTATGGTCCACGTAAGACTCTGAAAGGACATGGACAATTTCTTCATGCCAAGACTTTAGGTTTTACTCATCCGAGAACAGGTGAGACCTTAGAATTTACAGCAGATATCCCAGAGATTTTTAAGGAAACCTTGGAGAGATTGAGAAAGTAAGAATGAAAAAGAAATTAACTAGTTTAGTACTTGCAGGCGCTTTTTTAGGTTTGTCATGGTATGGAAATGTTCAAGCTCAAGAAAGTTCAGGAAATAAAATTCACTTTATCAATGTTCAAGAAGGTGGCAGTGATGCGATTATTCTTGAAAGCAATGGACATTTTGCCATGATTGATACAGGAGAAGATTATGATTTTCCAGATGGTAGTGATTCTAGTTATCCATGGAGAGAAGGAATTGAAACATCTTATAAGCATGTTCTAACAGACCGTATCTTTCGTCGTTTGAAGGAATTGGGTGTTCAAAAACTTGATTTTATTTTGGTAACCCATACTCACAGTGACCATATTGGAAATGTTGATGAATTACTGTCTACCTATCCAGTTGACCGAGTCTATCTTAAAAAATATAGTGATAATCGTATTACTAATTCTGAACGTTTATGGGATAATCTGTACGGTTATGATAAGGTTTTACAGACTGCCGCCGAAAAAGGTGTTTCAGTTATTCAAAACATCACACAGGGAGATGCTCATTTTCAGTTTGGGGACATGGATATTCAGCTCTATAATTATGAAAATGAAACAGATTCATCAGGTGAATTAAAGAAAATTTGGGATGACAATTCCAATTCTCTGATTAGTGTAGTGAAAGTCAATGGCAAGAAAATTTACCTTGGGGGCGACTTAGATAATGTTCATGGAGCAGAAGACAAGTATGGTCCTCTCATTGGAAAAGTTGATTTGATGAAGTTTAATCATCACCATGATACCAACAAATCAAATACCAAGGATTTCATCAGAAATTTGAGTCCGAGTTTGATTGTTCAAACTTCGGATAGTCTACCTTGGAAAAATGGTGTTGATAATGAGTATGTCAATTGGCTTAAAGAACGTGGAATTGAGAGAATCAACGCAGCTAGCAAAAACTATGATGCAACAGTTTTTGATATTCGACAAGACGGTTTAGTAAACATTTCAACATCCTACAAGCCGATTCCAAGTTTTCAAGCTGGTTGGCATAAGAGTGCATATGGGAATTGGTGGTATCAAGCACCTGATTCTACAGGAGAGTACGCTGTTGGTTGGAATGAAATCGAAGGTGAATGGTACTATTTTAATCAGAGGGGAATCCTGTTATATAATCAATGGAAAAAATGGAACAATCATTGGTTCTATTTGACAGACTCTGGTGCTTCTGCTAAAAATTGGAAGAAAATCGATGGAATCTGGTATTATTTCAACAAAGAAAATCAGATGGAGATTGGTTGGCTTAGTACTGGAGGACAGACCTATTATTTATCAAACGATGGCTCTATGAAGACAGATTGGCTTCAATATAAGGGTCAATGGTATTACTTTGCTCAATCAGGGGAAATGAAAACGGGTTGGGTAAAAGATAAAGAAACCTGGTACTATATGGATTCTACTGGTATCATGAAGACAGGCGAGATAGAAGTTGCTGGTCATCATTACTATCTAGAAGATTCAGGAGCTATGAAGCAAGGCTGGCTTAAAAAGGCAAACGATTGGTATTTCTACAAGGAAGATGGTTCACGAGCCGTGGGTTGGATCAAGGACAAGGATAAATGGTACTTCTTGAAAGAAAATGGTCAATTACTTGTGAACGGCAAGACGCCAGAAGGTTATACTGTTGATTCAAGTGGTGCCTGGTTAGTGGATGTTCCGGTTGAGAAATCTGCTACAACTAGAGATACAAGTAACTCAGAAATAAAAGAATCCAGTGAAGTAGTGAAAAAAGATCTTGAAAATAGAGAAACGAGTCAACATGAAGATGTTACAAGTTCTTCAACTAGTCAAGATTTGACTTCAGTAATTTCGCAAAGCTCTGAAACGAGTGCAAACAAATCGGAATCAGAACAGTAGTAAAAAAGAAGGTTTTAGGGCCTTCTTTTTCCTATCAACTCTTTTCTATTTCCTGTCATTCATGTTATAATGGATAAATATGAAGAATCGGAGTGAGACTATGAAATACAAACGGATTGTCTTTAAGGTGGGGACTTCTTCTCTGACGAATGAGGATGGAAGTTTATCACGTAGTAAGGTAAAGGCTATTACCCAGCAGTTGGCTATGTTGCACGAGGCTGGTCATGAATTGATTTTGGTGTCATCAGGTGCCATTGCGGCTGGTTTTGGAGCCTTAGGATTTAAAAAGCGTCCGACTAAGATTGCTGATAAGCAGGCTTCAGCAGCGGTAGGACAAGGGCTTTTGTTGGAAGAATACACAACCAATCTTCTCTTGCGCCAAATCGTTTCTGCACAAATTTTGCTGACCCAGGATGACTTTGTGGATAAGCGCCGTTATAAAAATGCCCATCAGGCTTTGTCAGTTCTACTTAGCCGTGGGGCGATTCCTATCATCAACGAGAATGACAGTGTCGTCATTGATGAGCTCAAGGTGGGTGACAATGACACTCTTAGTGCCCAGGTAGCGGCCATGGTCCAAGCAGATCTTTTGGTTCTCTTGACAGATGTGGACGGTCTCTATACTGGAAATCCTAATTCAGATCCAAAAGCCAAACGATTGGAGAAAATTGAGACCATCAATCGTGAGATTATCGATATGGCTGGTGGAGCTGGCTCGTCAAATGGAACTGGGGGCATGTTAACAAAAATCAAGGCTGCGACTATTGCGACGGAATCAGGAGTTCCTGTTTATATCTGTTCATCATTGAAGGCAGATGCCATGATTGAGGCGGCTGATGAGACCAAGGATGGTTCTTACTTTGTTGCGCAAGAGAAGGGACTTCGTACCCAGAAACAATGGCTGGCTTTCTATGCTCAGAGTCAAGGTTCTATTTGGGTTGATAAAGGGGCTGCTGAAGCTCTCTCTCAACATGGAAAGAGTCTTCTCTTATCTGGTATTGTTGAAGCAGAAGGAGCCTTTTCTTACGGTGATATCGTGACAGTATTTGACAAGGAAAGTGGAAAATCACTTGGAAAAGGGCGCGTGCAATTTGGGGCATCTGCTTTGGAGGATATGTTATGTTCTCAAAAAGCCAAGGGTGTCTTGATTCACCGTGATGACTGGATTTCCATTACTCCTGAAATCCAACTACTCTTTACAGAATTTTAGAGGTAAACTATGGTAAGTACACAAGAACAATTTGAACAGGTACAGGCTGTTAAAAAATCAATCAATACAGCTAGTGAAGAAGTGAAAAACCAAGCCTTGCTAGCAATGGCTGATCACTTAGTGGCTGCTACTGAGGAAATTTTAGCGGCCAATGCCCTCGATATGGAAGCAGCCAAGGGGAAAATCTCAGATGTGATGTTGGATCGTCTTTATTTGGATGCAGGACGTATTGAAGCAATGGCAAGAGGGATTCGTGAAGTGGTTGCTTTACCAGATCCAATCGGCGAAGTTTTAGAAACCAATCAGCTTGAAAATGGCTTGGTTATTACCAAGAAACGGGTGGCTATGGGGGTTATTGGTATTATCTATGAAAGCCGTCCAAATGTGACGTCTGATGCGGCTGCTTTGGCTCTCAAGAGTGGAAATGCGGTTGTTCTTCGTAGTGGTAAGGACGCCTATCAAACAGCCCATGCCATTGTCACAGCTTTAAAGAAGGGTTTGGAGACGACTACTATTCACCCAGATGTGATTCAACTGGTGGAAGATACCAGCCGAGAAAGTAGCTATGCCATGATGAAGGCCAAGGGATATCTAGACCTTCTCATTCCTCGTGGAGGGGCTGGCTTAATCAATGCCGTGGTTGAAAATGCTATCGTACCTGTTATTGAGACAGGAACTGGGATTGTCCATGTTTATGTGGACAAGGATGCAGACGAAGACAAGGCGTTGTCTATCATCAACAATGCCAAAACCAGTCGTCCTTCTGTATGTAATGCCATGGAGGTCCTTCTCGTTCATGAAGACAAGGCAGCAAGCTTCCTTCCTCGCTTGGAGCAAGTTCTAGTTACAGAGCGTAAGGAAGCTGGACTGGAGCCAATTCAATTCCGCTTGGATAGCAAAGCAAGCCAATTCGTTTCAGGTCGAGCAGCTGAGGCCCAAGACTTTGACACCGAGTTTTTAGACTATGTCCTAGCTGTTAAGGTTGTGAGCAGTTTAGAAGAAGCGGTTGCCCATATTGAAACCCACAGTACTCATCATTCGGATGCCATTGTGACAGAAAATGCTGAATCTGCAGCTTACTTTACAGATCAAGTGGACTCTGCAGCAGTCTATGTCAATGCCTCAACGCGTTTCACCGATGGTGGCCAATTTGGTCTGGGTTGTGAAATGGGGATTTCAACTCAGAAATTGCACGCGCGTGGTCCCATGGGCTTGAAGGAGTTGACTAGTTACAAGTATGTGGTTGCTGGTGACGGACAGATAAGGGAGTAAGAGATGAAGATTGGATTTATTGGTTTGGGGAATATGGGTGCTAGTCTGGCTAAGGCTGTTTTGCAGGCCAAGACGGGCGATAACCTTCTCCTTGCCAATCGCAGTCAAGCCAAGGTGGATGCTTTCATTACCGACTTTGGCGGTCAAGCTTCTAGCCATGAAGAAATCTTTGCAGAAGCAGATGTGATTTTTCTAGGAGTTAAGCCTGCTCAGTTCTCAGACTTGCTTTCTCAATATCAGACCATCCTTGAAAAACGAGAGAGTCTTCTCTTGATTTCGATGGCAGCTGGATTGACTTTAGAAAAACTAGCAAGTCTTATCCCAAGTCAACACCGAATTATTCGTATGATGCCAAATACCCCTGCTTCTATCGGCCAAGGAGTGATTAGTTATGCCTTGTCTTCTAATTGCAGGGCTGAGGACAGTGAGCTCTTTTGTCAGCTGTTAGCCAAGGCAGGTCTCTTGGTTGAACTAGGAGAAGGTTTAATCGACGCAGCGACAGGTCTTGCAGGTTGTGGACCAGCCTTTGTCTATCTTTTTATCGAGGCCTTGGCAGATGCAGGTGTTCAGACTGGATTGCCAAGAGAAACGGCATTGAAAATGGCGGCTCAAACTGTGGTAGGAGCTGGGCAATTGGTCTTAGAAAGCCAGCAACATCCTGGAGTTTTGAAAGACCAAGTATGCAGCCCAGGCGGTTCGACTATCGCTGGTGTAGCAAGCTTAGAAGCACATGCCTTTAGAGGAACCGTTATGGAGGCAGTCAAAAAAGCCTACAAACGAACTAAAAAACTGGGTAAATAAAGAGGTGGCTTTGACTGCCTCTTTTATGGTGGTTGAAATGAGAAGACAAAAAGATTGTCACAAACCCCTATTTTTTTGATAGAATAGAAGTAGTAAAAAAGAAATGAGTTAGACATGTCAAAAGGATTTTTAGTCTCTCTTGAGGGGCCAGAGGGAGCAGGCAAGACCAGTGTTTTAGAGGCTCTACTCCCAATTTTAGAGGAAAAAGGAGTAGAGGTGCTGATGACCCGTGAGCCAGGCGGAGTCTTGATTGGGGAGAAGATTCGTCAAGTGATTTTAGACCCAAGTCATACTCAGATGGATGCTAAGACAGAACTCCTTCTCTATATTGCTAGTCGTAGACAGCACTTGGTGGAAAAAGTTCTTCCAGCCCTTGAAGCTGGCAAGTTGGTCATTATGGACCGCTTCATCGATAGTTCTGTTGCCTATCAGGGATTTGGTCGTGGTTTGGACATTGAAGCCATTGACTGGCTCAATCAGTTTGCGACAGATGGCCTTAAACCTGATTTGACCCTCTATTTTGACATCGAGGTGGAAGAAGGACTGGCTCGCATTGCTGCTAATAGCAATCGAGAGGTCAATCGTTTAGACCTAGAAGGCTTAGACTTGCATAAAAAGGTCCGTCAAGGATATCTTTCTCTTTTGGAGAAAGAAGGAGACCGTATTGCCAAGATTGATGCCAGTCTTCCTTTGGACCAAGTGGTGGAAGATACCAAGTCTGTCTTGTTTGAGAGAATGGGATTAAGTAAATGAAGCAAGAGCGATTAAATGATTTGCAACCAGAGCAGTTTGACCGTTTTGTCCGTATCTTGGAGCAAAATCAGCTCAATCATGCTTACCTCTTTTCAGGTTTCTTTGGAAGCTTAGAAATGGCGCAGTTTTTGGCTAAGAGCCTCTTTTGTACAGATAAGGTAGGCGTTTTACCATGTGAGAAATGCCGAAACTGCAAGTTGATTGAACAGGAAGAGTTTCCCGATGTCACCTTGATTAAGCCAGTCAATCAGGTCATCAAGACAGAACGCATTCGGGAATTGGTGGGTCAGTTTTCCCAAGCAGGGATTGAAAGTCAACAACAGGTTTTTATTATCGAGCAAGCTGAGAAAATGCATCCTAACGCAGCTAACTCTCTGCTCAAGGTCATCGAAGAACCCCAGAGTGAGGTTTATATTTTCTTCTTGACCAGCGATGAGGAAAAGATGTTACCGACCATCCGTAGTCGAACCCAGATTTTCCATTTTAAAAAGCAAGAAGAAAAACTCATATTATTCTTAGAACAAATGGGGCTGGTTAAGAAAAAAGCGACTCTCTTAGCTCAGTTTAGTCAATCGCGAGCTGAAGCAGAAAAGTTGGCTAATCAGGCAAGTTTTTGGACCTTGATCGATGAAAGTGAACGCCTGCTGACCTGGTTAGTAGCTAAGAAAAAAGAAAGTTATCTGCAGGTTGCTAAGTTAGCCAACTTGGCGGATGACAAGGAAAAACAAGATCAGGTTTTACGGATTCTTGAAGTCCTCTGTGGACAAGATATCCTACAAGCAAGAGTAAGAGTGATTCTACAAGATTTGTTAGAAGCTAGAAAAATGTGGCAAGCTAATGTCAGCTTTCAAAATGCCATGGAATATCTGGTCTTGAAAGAAATATAAACTCAAAAATGAACGATAAAGAAAGGAAAGGGCTGTTTTATGGACAAAAAAGAATTATTTGACGCGCTGGATGATTTTTCCCAACAGTTGTTGGTGACCTTGGCCGATGTGGAAGCTATCAAGAAAAATCTCAAGAGCCTGGTAGAGGAAAATACAGCTCTTCGCTTGGAAAATTCTAAGTTGCGCGAACGCTTGGGTGAGGTGGAGGCAGATGCTCCTGTCAAGGCCAAGCATGTTCGCGAAAGTGTCCGTCGCATTTACCGTGATGGATTTCACGTATGTAATGATTTTTATGGACAACGTCGAGAACAGGACGAGGAATGTATGTTCTGTGACGAGTTGTTATACAGGGAGTAAGCATGCAGATTCAAAAAAGTTTTAAGGGGCAGTCTCCCTATGGCAAGCTTTATCTAGTGGCAACGCCGATTGGCAATCTAGATGATATGACTTTTCGCGCCATCCAGACCTTGAAAGAAGTGGATTGGATTGCTGCTGAGGACACGCGCAATACAGGTCTTCTGCTCAAGCATTTTGACATTTCGACCAAGCAGATCAGTTTTCATGAGCACAATGCTAAGGAAAAAATTCCTGATTTGATTAGTTTTCTGAAAGCAGGGCAAAGTATTGCTCAGGTCTCCGATGCGGGTCTGCCTAGTATCTCAGACCCTGGGCATGACTTGGTTAAGGCAGCTATTGAGGAAGAAATTACAGTTGTTACAGTTCCAGGTGCCTCTGCAGGGATTTCAGCCTTGATTGCCAGTGGTTTAGCACCACAGCCACATATCTTTTACGGCTTTTTACCCAGAAAATCAGGCCAGCAAAAGCAATTTTTCGACTCGAAAAAAGACTATCCAGAAACCCAGATTTTCTATGAATCGCCTCATCGTGTGGCAGATACATTGAAAAATATGCTAGAAGTCTACGGTGACCGCTCGGTAGTCTTGGTCAGAGAATTGACCAAGATTTATGAAGAATACCAAAGAGGAAAGATCTCTGAATTGCTAGAAAGCATTGCTGAAACGCCACTCAAGGGCGAATGCCTTCTCATTGTTGAAGGTGCCAGCCAAGATGTGGAGGAAAAAGACGAGGAAGACTTGTTCTTAGAAATCCAATCCCGCATCCAGCAAGGTATGAAGAAAAATCAAGCTATCAAGGAAGTTGCTAAGATTTACCAGTGGAATAAAAGCCAGCTCTATGCTGCTTACCACGATTGGGAAGAAAATGACTAAACAGAGAAGTTTGCCTTCTTCCCTTTTTTTGTTATACTAGTAGAAGAAAAAAATAGAAAGATTTGTGGGAGTGAAAAAGTCCTGTGGACTTTTTCAGCCTGAGCCAAGAAACTCGAAAGCGAAGTAAGTCCTGTGGACT
>NZ_JUPG01000113.1 GCF_001074825.1 Streptococcus pseudopneumoniae | reverse complement strand
CACCCCAAAAGTTAGATTTTTTCTGTCTAACTTTTGGGGTGCAGTTCAGATACTATGCGTTTTATTCTTTATAATTTAGCTATTTCAAAATTACAAGTTCTCCATTCTTAATTTCCCAAACTTGGTCAAACTTACTTAATAATTCGTTTTGGCGATGTAAAGTAACAATGACGGCACTTGGTAGTTCCAGAACTCTTTCCAATTCCATTTTAAACTGATTAGTATCCAAGGCAGAGAAAGGTTCGTCTAGGATAAGCAATGGATTTTTACGATTTTTCTCACGATTTAAATACATTCGTTGTTGCTGACCACCTGACAGGGATTGTGGTGGAATTTTTTCAAAATCTTCTTCTCTGAATTTTTCATTGAAACTATTGAATAGCGTTACATTATTTTCATAGCTCGAAATAAATGTATGTTCTTGTTGCAGAATCATACCGAATCTTCCCCAAAGATGGTCCAAAACAAGCCCATCTAGCACAATTTGTCCTTCAAAATCTTCATCTGTTCCATTTAAAATGTTGAGAAGACTACTTTTTCCAGACCCATTCTTACCAATAAGCGCAATTTTATCCCCTTTTTGAATCGTAGCGGAAGTAATTATCAATTTTGATTCTCCCAGTTGTTTGGAAATGTTTTTCAAAGTAATCGTATCAAAAGAATGTTGAGGTGCTTGAACTGAAACGGGTCTCCCAACAATGTTTTGAAAACTCTTGATTACAGGCTTTACGGACTCTAACATTTGTAAATCATAAAGGATTTCCTGTATTGGTTCAGAAAAAGCATTAATATATCCGAAACTCGCCACCACCTCAGGAATACCGAGTTGCTGGTGAGATAGAGAGTAGGCTAAATAAATAAACAGAACAAGACTAATGAATTCAAAAGAAACACCTGTCAATAAGATGCCTGTAATTTTTGTCAAACCATACTTAAAATACTTATCCTGCAAATTCTTTAGAGAACTCTTTTGTTGATTCAAAAAATGCGACATAGTTAGTTTATTTACCAAATGATGTCCCATGAGCAAATCCTCCAAAGTTCGATAGTAATCTCCTTGTTTTTTCAAGTAAACCTGTCTACGATTAGCGGTCAACTTCCCAACGATTTTAGGAATTTGAATACTAATTCCAGTAGAAAAGATTAAAATCAGTGATACAATAGGATTAATTGTTCTGCTAATAATGAAAGCGTAAATGATGATACGTAAAATTTGTTTGATAAAACTCATCAATGGAGGAAGGTAATCCTTTTCCAACGAATCTAGGTCATTAGATTGATAGGAAATATACTCTGCTACTGTTTTCTGCTTGAAATCGTGGTGACTGAGTCCCAGAAGTGAACGAAACCACTCATTTTTCAAAGTAGTCGAAAAGATAATCCCCTGCTTCCAATCAAGTATCATTTGGATATAGTTACAACTCAAATAGCCAGCCACTGACATAGAGTAACCATATAGAGCTACTTGATAATCCCCTTTGATTAATGCCTGCGTGAAATACGGTAACAAAGCTGTGCAGATATTCGATACTACACCAAAAAGAAAATTAAAGAAGAGATACCATCTAATAGTTTTAAGATATGGTAGCATATACGATACTCCTTGCTAATGCGTTTTTTTACATATCGCAGAACAATCTCTACTATTCCCTATTTCAGATAGTGCGATACTCGGACATTGAGTGCAATAATTATAAATCACACAAGTACTGCCGTTTTTACTATCATTCAAAATATAATTTGCTATTTTGTAAAATATAGGTCTATCCCATGTTTCTTTGATAGATGTAAAATGAATATTTCCAATACTTCTATTGAAAGTAAGCTTTTTCAGTTTTTCTAACGGTTTAAGCTATTTCGTGACACACCCACAATCCGTGAAAATTCTGGTTATATCAGATTATGTGATTTTCGTAAGAATTTTATATTGTCTCCAATCATGGCAGTCTCCTTTTACTTGATAAAACTATTACAACATTTAGAAATTAAAAACTGGTTCAAAATCAATAGAATGTGTGTATTCGATACATTCAATAATTCTTTGGAAACAGTTCTACACCAGTTACACAAATCTATATACACCTATCTCATTCAAAATAAAAAGAAAGCTGCAGTTCTTTTAATCCTGTATCAACGATTCATTCTGAAATCGAATAGGAGACATTTCCCAAGTCTACAATTCACTTCATCTCAAATTAATTTTTGTAATTCACCCTTAGTTTATAGATTTTATACTCAACAAAAGTATAAAGCATACAAAACTTCACTTTGAACCAGTATTTATACTATATTCCGTATTAAAAACTCTATTATTGGTTTTGTAAAAAACAGTCTTCAAATATCCTGAAATATAGCAAAAAGAGATTGGGTAAAAACTCATTGTCTCTTCTCACTCAAGGACTAAGTTCACTTGAGCAAACTGAATCCGCACTATCGTTCCTTTTCCGACCTCAGACTCGATACGAATCTGGTGCCCCAGTTCTTCAGAAATTTTCTTAGATAGGTAAAGTCCAAGTCCAGATGACTGCTGAGTTAGGCGTCCATTATATCCTGAGAAACCACGTTCAAAGACTCGGAGGACATCACTGTTTTTTATCCCGATTCCCGTATCCTTGATACAGAGTTCCTGGCCTTCCATATAAATCTCCAGACCACCTTCCTTGGTGTACTTGAGACTATTTGAGATGATTTGCTCAATAACTACTAGCAACCACTTCTTATCCGTCACGATTTCTTTATCAAGGTCATGTAGATTGACATTTAATCCTTTTTGAATAAAGAAAAGAGCATATTTACGAATTATTTCCTTGACCAAGTCCTCAATTTGAACTTGCTTTAAAACCAAATCGTCATGAAAACTTTCTAAACGCAGGTACTGTAAAACTAGATTGGTATAGGAATCAATCTTGAAAATTTCCTGTTCTAATTGCTGCTTCAGTTGACGGTCGACCACTTCTGCAACTAAGAGTTGATTGGCTGCAATGGGGGTCTTTATCTGATGGACCCACAAGGTATAGTAATCCAGCAAATCCGTCAGTTTTCTTTCTGCGTCAGACCTCTGCTGATAGAGTTCCATCTCCCGCGCTTCTAATTTTTCAGCCAAGGCTCTTTCCAAAGGAGACTGAGCTTCCCTCTCCCCATAGAGAATTTCCTGACGATAGACCTGCATTTCCACCAATATGTCCCAAGTGAAAAATAAGATGGTTACAAAGCAACACAAGAGAAAAAAGTAGAGAAAGTAAGTTCCTAAACTTGCAAATAAAAACTGAAAGAGCAAAACCAGAAACGTCAAAGAAAGCAGATAAACAAACAGACGACTACGGGAGCGCAGATAGGCTAGAAAAAATTGTTTCCAATCAAGCATGCTTTAATCCATACCCTATCCCTTTCTTGGTCTCGATAAATCCTACCAAGCCCTGCTCTTCCAATTTTTTACGCAAACGAGCTACATTGACAGAGAGGGTATTATCATCAATGAAAAAGTCACTATTCCAAAGTTCCCGCATCAGGTCGTCACGCGCTACGATATTGCCTGCATGCTCAAACAAAACGCGTAAAATCTGAAACTCATTCTTGGTCAAATTCAAGACTTGCCCTTGATAATGTACATCCATGGATTTAGTATTAAGGATAACACCTGCATATTCCAGTAAACTCTCGTCACGCCCGAACTCATAGGAACGGCGCAACAAGCCCTGAACCTTAGCTAAAAGAACCTGCTGGTCAAAAGGCTTGGTCACAAAGTCATCCGCCCCCATATTGATTGCCATGACGATATCCATGGCCTGGTCTCTCGAAGACAGAAACATGATAGGCACCTTGGAAATCTTGCGAATTTCCTGACACCAGTGATAGCCATTAAATAAGGGCAAGCCAATATCCATAAGGACCAGATGAGGTTCCGATTGGACAAAAAGACTCAAAACTTCCATAAAGTCTTCTACCAGAACCACTTCAAATCCCCATTCAGAGAGCATTTTCCCGACCTGTTGACGAATAACCTGATCATCTTCTACTAGTAAAATCTTGTGCATCTGATTCTCCTTTGCTAATTTTAGGAGTCTTAAATCCTTTAGTATAAATAGAGAGCTTAGTATCTAATACTTTTTTGACATTTCCTTGTCACAACAGCTCAAAGACAGATAGTGAATAACCCCATTGATATCATACCTTATTTTCAGACATAGTTCCAGCCCTACCCTTTTATTTTTAATTTTTTCAACCTTCATTTCAGTTCTTTTATCCATCCCCTTAGCCAAAATTTATATCTATTCTTCCAAACCTTGAGTGTAGTTAAAACGACACTCTATACTCTTCTAACATTGAAAAGCTCCTTATCGAGTGGTATCCGTAAAAAGTTCTAGCTTTCAGATTGACAATCTGAAAAAGATTTGTTAAGATATGAATGAACAAGATTTAATATTCATTCAGAAAAGAGGTGAATCAAATTGGACAAAAAACAGGCTTTGAAATCCGCAGCTTATGAAGTTTTTTCAAAAAAAGGATACAAGGCGACAGGAATTTCAGAAATTGCTAGACAAGCTCATACGGCAGTCGGATCTTTTTATAACTATTACGAAAGTAAAGAAGCTATTTTTTTAGATATCTATATTGATGAAAACAATCGTGTTCGCCAAACTATGATCGAAGAACTGGATTGGGAAACTGATATGATTGATCTTATTAGTCAACTCTTTGCTCAGTCCAGAACCCTCATTTCTTCCAATAAAATTCTTGCTGAATGGTATAATCCTGCTATTGCAGATGAGTTACACAGTTACTATTCTTCAGAAGAAGGGAAAGTCGCGAATCCATTTCATCAATTTCTCGTAAAAACTTTTACTAATCGTTTGCGGTCTGAAGGCTATTCACCAGAAAAAATTCAAGATATTTTACAGGTTTACAACCTATTTTACTACATGGATATGCATATCACAGAAAATGATTTTCCAGATATTAGCAAAACTGTAGAAATACTAGCAACCAACTTCATTAAAGGAATATTGAAATAAAGAAATCTTTTCTTTATTTTTTGAAAACCCTTGAATGAATAAAAATATTATTCATTCATAAAAATTATTACACTATAGGAGCTTAAAAATGAAACGAGGGAAAAAAATGTTCATGATTATTCTAACTACACTTGGAGTGCTCGGCTTTATATCTTGGGGAATCATTGCCTACCTTGGACGAAGTCAGACTTTATCGATACAATCCATTGAAAATCCCAGCGGAGATTTATATTTAGTTCACATCACAAAACCAAAAAATCAAATATGGAAAGCTGGCTCCTATGCTCAGTTTAAGCTTCCTGATAGCTCGCTTGGTACAAACAAAAGTCCAGTAAAGGAGGAACAGACTAGTCGATGGCTAACTCTTGCTTCCACTCCTGATGAGGACGAAATTCTTATTGTAACCCATAATAGTGGTAGCGTGTTCAAGGAAACCTTAACACATTTATCAGCTGGTAGTGAAATTGAGATGAGTTTGCTGGAGTCATCTTTATCTGTTGAAGACAATGACCAAGCACTGGTTTGTTTTGCCTCTGATGTCGGTATTTCTACTCTACGTTCAGTTGTGAAAGAGTGGGCTGGTAAGCGCTCCATCATTCTTAATCATTTAGACAAAGGAGTAAGCATTTTTGATAATGAGTTAAGAGAGCTTAGTCAGAACAATCCGAATCTAACTTATAAAACTAGCGAAACCTTTTCTCAAAGCCAAGCATTTCTAAAAAATGCGGTTGAGAAATACGGCAACCAAGCTATTTATCTCTTGACCGGCCAACCTGATGATATAAATGAGATGAAAAATTTCTTAAAAGAGAATGGGATTGACGACAAACAGATACAAACAAGTATGTTTAGAGGTTTGAAATAAAAGCAAACTGTCTTCTATGTATCTGAATTATACCATTATAGGTCGGTATGTAGAGAGCTCGTACAAACCAACTAGTAAATTCTATGTGATTGTGATAAGATAAATAAAAAGAAAGGAGCCCTTATGGACAATATTTTTGACTATCTGAAAGATGTAGTGCACGATTCCTTTTACGACCTTCCATTGAATGAATTAGATGTTTTAGCCTTAACAGAAACCACCTACCTCTCCTTTGATAATCTAGTCTCCACAACTCCTCAGCGTCTTTTAGCCCTTGCACCTCAGGTTCCAAGAGAATCGAACATGTTGACCAATAAAAATCGGCTCCAGTTGTTGGATGAATTGGCTCGACACAAACGCTTCAAGAATTGCAAACTCTCCCATTTTATCAACGACATCGACCCTGAACTGCAAAAGCAATTTGCGGCTATGACCTACCGTCTCACTCTCGATACCTATCTGATTGTCTTTCGTGGGACAGATGACAGTATTGTTGGCTGGAAAGAAGATTTCCACCTGACCTATATGAAGGAAATTCCTGCTCAAATGCATGCCTCTCCTATTTAAAGAACTTTTTTGCCCATCATCCTAAGCAAAAGGTCATTCTGGCTGGGCATTCCAAAGGAGGAAATCTAGCTATCTATGCTGCTAGTCAAATTGAGCAAAGCTTGCAAAATCAGATCACAGCAGTTTATACCTTTGATGCGCCTGGTCTCCACAAAGAACTGACACAAAGCGAGGGCTATCAAAGAATAATGGATAGAACCAAGGTCTTTATCCCACAAGGTTCTATTATCGGTATGATGCTAGAAATTCCTGCCTACCAAATCATCGTGCACAGTACTGCCTTGGGTGGTATCGCCCAGCACGATACTTTTAGCTGGCAAATTGAGAACAAACACTTTGTCCAACTGGATAAGACCAATAGCGAGAGCCAACAAGTCGACACGACCTTCAAAGAATGGGTTTCCACAGTCCCTGATGAGGAACTTCAGCTCTACTTCGACCTCTTCTTTGGCACCATTCTTGATGCTGGCATTAGCTCCATCAATGACTTGTCTTCCTTCAAGGCTATTGAACACATTCATCATCTCTTTGTCCAAGCGCAATCCCTCACTCCAGAAGAAAGGGAAACCATGGGACGCCTTACTCAGTTATTGATTGATACCCGTTACCAAGCCTGGAAGAATAGATAGTACCTTTCAAAAATCAAATGAATACAAAACAAAAGACCTAGAATACATACTTTCATGTGCATTCTAAGTCTTTTTAAATAAAATCTAACTACCAAATAACCCCTTTATAGGCTAGCAAAATGATAACTAATATCGGAACATAAAAGGCGAGGAAGAGCCATTTCATTTTAACACAGAGAGCCACGTACTCCCGAATAAAAGCAGATGGTATGTAGTAGCCGGCTGTCCTACATCCGAGTCCATCTCCCTTCATATTTAACTTACGAGCATAAGTACTAGTTCTAAAGACATGATAGTCATTTGTAACAAAGAGGAAACACGGATTTTCAACCAATTGTTCTCCAATTTCTTTTGAAAACAATAAATTTTCATAGGTTGTTCTGGACTTATCTTCAAGAAGAACAGATTCCTTGCTGACATCTGTCTCTTCTAAAATATAGTTATAAATGGCCTGCGCTTCAGAAATCTTCTCATCTCCCCCTTGACCACCACTTGCAATCAGTTTAACATTTGGATTAGGAGAAGCCCTGAAGGCCTCGATTGCCTTATCAATCCGACACTTGAGTAAGGGGGTCACTCTTTCTCCGTCTAACAAGCCAGCTCCATGAATAATGATAAAGTCATAGCTTTTCTTTTTAGGAATAAACAAGTACAGGATAGAATAAAGCATAAATCCTGCAAAAGCAAAACCGAAAAGAAAATAAGAATAAGTCGTAAATAGAAATAGGAGATTCAGAAAGTGATTTGTAGAAAATAGCTCATTCCTATCCCACAATCTAAATGACATGATCCCAAAAAATATCAAGATAACAAAACCAAGTAACATAGAAAGATAATTAGCTTTGGAACGTCCTTCTCGTTTCAGTAAGATGACTCCATTATAGATTAAAAAGAGACCACTAAGAAAAAGCAGAAAAGGAAGGAAGACAAAGGTAAATACCAAAAAGAATATGTGAACCTTTTCATATCCATTCTGATAAAAAAAATGGGCCACCGATAAATAGATTGAGATGAGAGACAGTAAAAATAAGGATGGATTCCAAAAACTTCTGTTATCTTTCCAAAATGAAAAGACAAATGCGGCTACAATAATTCCTGTAAAAAGATACATCATTTCCTCCTTTTATAAGTAGATTTTATCATAATTATCCAAATAGAAAAAGCAGAAAAAGAGGGCATCTATCCCTCTCACTCCTTCATCTGACTCTCTGCATCAGCCACGACTTGTTCTAGGCTGGTCTGACCAAGTTCAGCCTCCATAGCTCGCTGGATTCTCTCCAATTTTTGATCCAAAACCTCATGAATATGAGCTCCGACTGGACAATTTGGATTTGGATTGTCATGGAAACTAAAGAGTTGGCCTGTCTTACCTAGGCATTCGACCGCCTGATAAACATCTAAAAGACTAATGTCTTTGAGATCCTTGACAATCTCTGTTCCCCCTGTTCCACGCGCTACTGAAATCAGCTCTGCCTTCTTCAACTGGGACAAGGTTTTTCTGATAATGACAGGATTGACCCCGACACTAGCAGCCAGAAAATCACTGGTCACCTTGCTTTCCTTCCCCTTGAGGGCAATGATTATCAGCATATGAGTCGCAATGGTAAATCTACTTGGAATTTGCATACTCTTCTCCTTTTTACGAGGCTACCCTGCCTCTACTCTTCTTTTTCTATTATTATACCCTTTTTAGTTGTAATGTCAATCGTTACCACTTTTCAACCAAGCATCTAATTCCCTATCATAGCCCTCTTTCTGGGCCAATTCTCTCAGAAATTCCTGATGATGAGTATGGTGAATACCATTGACCAGGCTTTCATAGTAAACCTCAAAATAGGGAAGTTTAAGATCTTTAGCCAGCTGCAATTCAGCTGCCACATCGTAGTCTACCCGTCGGAAATCCATATCTACCAAGCCCTTATCATCAAACTCCAAAATCATATACTGGGCCCGCAAGTCCTTCCGTAACTGAGCATCTAGAAAGAAAGGCTGGCCAATCGAACCCGGATTGACAATCAATTGCCCACCAGTCCCGTAACGAAGCAACTGCTGGTGAATATGACCATAAACAGCAATATCACAAGGCGGATTGGTCACCAAGCGGTCAAAATCCTCTTGCGATCCAGTATGAATCAACTCTCTCCCCCAGTTCTTATCAGGCAGATGGTGGCTAATCCCCACCGTCAAATCCCCAAACTGACGATGAATCTGGAGTGGTTGATTGTGGAGCAGTTCAATTTCTTCTAGGGAAATTTCCTCTAAAACATACTGGCACTGGCGCAAGAGATAACGTTGACTAGGACGAGTACTATCTAGTTCCTTGCGGACACCATGCCACAGACTATCTTCCCAGTTTCCCAAAACTCTAGCTGTAATCGGTAGTTGAGCCAACAAGTCCAAAATCCTTCTACGCCCTGTCCCTGGCATGAGAATATCTCCCAGAAGCCAGTATTCATCCACTCCTAGCTGCCGAGTATCTGCCAAAACAGCCTCCAAGGCTGTAGTATTTCCATGAATATCTGAAAGAAGAGCTATTTTTGTCATATTCATCTCCTCTTTTTTTCTCTTGCAATAAGTATAACATAAAAAGTCACAGCTAGAGAAATCTAGCTTTTTTTGATATACTAGATAAAGATATTAGACAAGAGGAAACGAATGACCCCGAATAAAGAAGATTATCTAAAATGTATTTATGAAATTGGCACATACCTGCATAAGATTACCAACAAGGAAATTGCGGCTCGCATGCAAGTCTCTCCCCCTGCCGTAACTGAAATGATTAAACGGATGAAGAGCGAAAATCTCATCCTCAAGGACAAGGAATGTGGCTATCTACTGACTGACCTTGGACTTAAACTGGTCTCTGAACTCTACCGTAAACACCGCTTGATTGAAGTTTTTCTAGTTCATCATTTAGACTATACGAGTGACCAGATTCACGAGGAAGCTGAGGTATTGGAACATACTGTCTCTGACCTATTCGTGGAGAGACTAGAAAAATTGCTTGGATTCCCCAAAACCTGTCCTCACGGAGGAACTATTCCTGCCAAGGGAGAACTCCTGGTTGAAATCAATAACCTCCCACTAGCTGACATCAAGGAAGCTGGCGCCTACCGCCTGACTCGTGTGCACGATAGTTTTGACATTCTCCATTATCTGGATAAGCACTCACTTCACATCGGTGATTCGCTCCAAGTCAAGCAGTTTGATGGCTTCAGCAATACTTTCACTATCCTCAGTAACGAAGAGGATTTACAAGTAGGTATGGACATTGCCAAACAACTCTACGTCGAGAAAATCGACTAATTTCTCAAGTACCCCAACCAACCCTGAAAGTTTTATTTTCAGGGTTTTATTTCTATCATTTGATTTTACTTTCATTTAGTTGTAGAATATTTGTAAAAAACAAGAAAGATATTTTAATATATGAAAAAATCGCTAAAAATTTTTGCGACATCCAAATGGTTTGACCTCTTCGGGGTTGCTTTGGTCGTTGGGATTGCGATTGCATCTGGTTACCTCAACTCACGCCTCGATAAATTTGTAGACTGGGGACCATGGACTGCTCTTGTTCCTTTTGGATTGATTTCCGTAACCAACGTTGGGATTTCCATGTTGTCCACTCGTTTCACGGGGAAATTAAGCAAATGGGGAAATTACTTTGGTATCGTCAATACGATTTTATCTGGTACCATTGATTATATCCTTGGAAATAAGGCTGCCATTATCACCTATCCTGTCACCTTCCTCATTTATACCTTTGCTATTAAGAAATGGGAAGCTTCGCAAGAAGGCAGACCCAACCAAATGAGCCAAAAACAGGTAAAATTGGCGGCCATCATCATTTCCATCATCGCCTTCCTCTTTGCCTTTGTGACAAACTATATCGGCTATGGAGGAAAGATGAATCTCCTTGCCTACGTAACAACTATTGCCTTTGCACTGTCCCTCATCGCCAATGCTTTGAACGCATTGAAACTGACAACTCAATGGGGCTTTTGGTTGATTTACAATTTTGTGCAGCTGACAAAGGCTGGCATTCAAGGGAATTTCGCCAATATCGGTAAATACATCTTTTATATCCTCAATGCAATCGGAGCTTTGTTTGTCTGGAACGATGAAGAGGTGGAACAATAAGAGGGAAATCAAATAAAGAAAGCAAGTCGACTTAATAGAATGTCCTTTCTGCTATTTTTTATCATTTTATACTCTTCGAAAATCAAATTCAAACCACGTCAGCGTCGCTCTACCGTACTCAAGTACAGCTTGCGGATAGCTTCCTAGTTTGCTTTTTGATTTTCATTGAATATTAGTTGTAACTCCCATTAGTTTGGTGTAAAATAAAGCTAGATAAAAGAGGGAGGTCTTGTCATGAAAAAACTCTTTAGAATCCATTTTACAGCAATTGCAGTCATAGATTTGCTACTATTTGCATTTTTTAGCACTAGACCCGAGATCTCTTTGGAGGAGCTCTTGTTCGCTGGTTTTATTTTCCTCCTTGCTCAAGGACTCCTGCTATTTCGCTTGGTTGTCCGACTTAAACATCAATTCGCTGAGATTTATCCTCAAATCAATAAAAAGATTCGCTTCTACTATTTAGGGGTTCTCACCTTTGATTTTCTATTTTTTTCCCTTTTATCCTTCGTTAGTTCTCAGCGTTTTTCCTCTCTTATGCCAATCGTCACTGCTTGGCATTCTACTTTTTATTATACGACGACTAACTACCTAAGGGACAAGTATCCAGACTTTTACGACAAACATATTTCTTTGTGGGAGTGCCTCTAAAGAAAAGGAGGTTTTAGCATGAAAAAAATCATCTTCATCAAAACCATTCAACTCCTTATCATTGATGGAATCATGCTGACATTTTTGACATTTAAAGGGGAACTTACTGGGGACTGGATTCTGATTTATAGCGGTTGGCTCATTTTCTTTCATCCTGTGCTATTAACCTATCTGTCCAACCAACTTTGTGATCACTTTAGCCAACTCTATTCCCATATTAGACCGAAATTCTAGCGTTTTGCCTTACAAATCCTCCTATGGGATAGCCTGATGATTCTCTCCTTGATATGTTTAAGTGGTATGCCACTTTTCCTCCAGGGCACTCTCCTCATCCTAGGACATCTCATCCCTTCCTATCGCATCTGCCAAAACCTGAAAAGAGATTTCCCCAAAGCCTATCAAGAACCGATACCATTTTGGAGTATTTTATGATAGATGAGAAAAACCAAGCCGGCTGGGCTTGGTCTTTCTTATCTATTTTTAGTATCTAGGATAATGGTAACTGGCCCGTCATTGACCAGCTCAACCTGCATATCCGCTCCAAAGATGCCTGTCTGAACGGGCACTTCTTGCGCTAATGTTTGGTTGAAAGCATCATAGAAATCTGATGCCATACTAGGCTTGGCTGCGCCTGTGAAGGCTGGACGATTGCCTTTCTTGGTATCCGCAAATAGGGTAAACTGAGAAATAGAGAGGATTTCTCCTTCAATATCTTTGACAGACAGGTTCATCTTGCCTTCTGCGTCTGAAAAAATCCGCATATTGACAAGCTTTCTCACGGCATAGTCCAAATCTTCCTCTTGGTCCTCTGGTCCAACACCAACCAGCAATAAGAGCCCCTGATTGATTTTTCCCTGAACCTGACCTTCGATACTCACTTGGGCTTTTTTAACCCGTTGGATAATAATTTTCATGATAGCCTTTCTAGTAAGAGCTAGGACAATTAGCCATTGGTCCGTTTGACAGAGTAAACTTCTGGCACACTCTTAATCTTGTCCACAACCGTAGTCAGCGTCGAGAGGTTAGCAATGCCAAAGGATACATGGATATTAGCAAATTTCATATCCTTGGTTGGCTGGGCGTTGACCGTTGAGATATTCTTGGTTGTGTTTGAAAGAACTTGCAGTACATCGTTCAACAGTCCTGTACGGTTGAGGCCGTAGATATCGATATGGGCCATATATTCCTTATTTGAGTTTGAATACTGGTCTTCCCATTCCACATCAAGGAGACGTTGCTCGTAGTTTTCTTGGGCACGCAGATTCATACAGTCCACACGGTGAATAGCCACACCACGACCCTTGGTAATGTAGCCGACAATATCGTCACCAGGAACAGGATTACAACACTTGGCAATCCGCACTAGGAGACCTGAGGCACCTTCAATAACCACACCACCCTCATGCTTGACCTTGAGGGTTTCTTTGTTTTCAACCTTGACTTCTCCACCTTTTACAAGTTCTTCTGCCTCCGCCTTGGCCTTGGCACGTTCTTCCTCACGGCGTTCCTTTTCAGTCAGACGGTTAAAGACGGTAATAGCACCGATTTCTCCAAAACCAATGGCCGCAAAGAGGGATTCTTCTGTTTTATAGCTAGTTTTTTGCAGAACTTGGTCCATATGACGCTTGTCCATAAATTTATTGGCCACATAGCCGTTTTCTTGGAACTGGGCCATCAACATCTCACGACCCTTGTTGACAGACAATTCCTTATCTTGATTTTTAAAGAACTGACGAATCTTATTGCGCGCCTTGCTGGTCTTAACCATATTGAGCCAGTCACGACTCGGTCCAAAGGAGTTCGGGTTGGTGACAATTTCAACCTGATCCCCTGTCTTGAGCTTGGTTGTCAGCGGAACCATACGACCATTGACCTTGGCACCAGTCGCTTTTTCCCCAACTTTTGTATGGATTTCGTAGGCAAAGTCAATCGGTCCTGAATCTTTTGGAAGAGAGCGGACAGCTCCATCTGGGGTAAAGACGTAAATCTCCTCAGCCAGATAGTTTTCCTTAACTGAATCAACAAATTCCTTGGCATCATCGGCCTGGTCTTGGAGCTCCATCATCTCCTTAATCCAGTTCATCCCAATAGCTGATTCCTTGCTGTTGACCTGCCCCTTAACACCTTTCTTATATGCCCAGTGAGCCGCAACCCCGTACTCAGCCACCTCATGCATGGCCTTAGTTCGAATCTGGAATTCAATCGGCCCTTTTGGACCATAAACAGTCGTATGGATAGACTGGTAACCATTGGCCTTGCGGTTGGCGATATAGTCTTTGAAACGACCTGGCATTGGTTTCCAAAGTTCATGCACATAACCAAGCATGGCATAAACATCACTTTGGGTATCTAAAATACAACGAATAGCAATCAGGTCATAGATTTCCTCAAAACGTTTTCTCTTGTCCTGCATTTTTCGGAAAATCGAGTAAATATGTTTAGGACGACCATAAATCTTCCCTTTCAAGTGACGATCCGTCGTATAGTTTTCTAATTTTGTGACTACTTCATCCACCAAGGCTTCACGCTCTCTGCGCTTTTCCTTCATCATATGGGTAATCTTGTAAAACTCCGTTGGATTGAGATAACGGAAAGATAGGTCTTCCAATTCCCATTTGACACTGGAGATCCCCAAACGATGGGCAAGTGGGGCATAGATTTCCATGGTTTCTTTGGAAATGCGCTCCTGCTTGTCTTTTCTAAGATGTTTCAAGGTCCGCATATTGTGCAAGCGGTCTGACAGTTTGACCAAGATAACACGGATGTCCTCAGACATGGCCATAAGCATCTTACGATGATTTTCAGCCAACTGCTCCTCGATCGATTTGTACTCGACCTTACCAAGTTTAGTAACCCCATCGACAATCACGCGCACATCAGGTCCAAACTCTCTTTCCAAATCGTCCAAGGTCGCATCTGTATCTTCTACCACATCATGCAAGAAACCACAAGCTACCGTTACAGCATCCAGCTTGAGTTTGGCTAAAATACCTGCCACTTGGATAGGGTGAATAATGTAAGGTTCGCCTGATTTGCGGTATTGACCACTGTGGCATTCCACCGCATAGACCAAGGCCTTATGGACAAAAGCAACATCCTCTTCCGTTAAATATTCTTTGGTTAAAGCGACAACTTCTTCGCCTGTTAAATTCACTTCTTTTGGCATCTCTACTCTCCAATTCTTCCTACCATTTTATCACTTTTTTAAGAATATGAAAACTAGAAAAGAGGACTCTAAAGCTTATTCAGTTTGTTGGGAAGGAGGATAACATAAGATTCACACTAAAACAACAAATTTATCTAGTTCTTCATCTAACTTTGTTTTGATATTGGTTGCGTTAAAAGTTAGTGAAATAAAAATACTTTCTTCTTTTTCAATAAGAAAAGATTTGATATTTTAGTAATTTTCTAACTTTTTTAGTGTATAATAGTAATATGAACAGTTTTTTTACGATAATTACTAAATTTTCATCTCTCTAGAAAGGCAAATAACATGAATTCATACAAAAGACTGACACTTTTAGCTTTGGCTATTCTTGGCTTATCAAGCCAAGTCGTTTTGGCTGATGACACAAGTCATTCTACTAGTAACCATATTAGTAGTTCTACAACTACTTCTGCTAGCAGTTCACAAGCTAGTACAAAAACTTCGTCAACTACAACTGGTTCGAGTGAGCAAGAAACCAAACCTTCTCTTTCTACGAAAACCAAACCCAATCAACCTATACAGACTGGCTGGGTAAAAGAAGGAAGCAAGTGGACTTTTTATAGTCAAACTGGGGTCAAATTTACAGATACTCTCTATGATGGTTATCTCTTTGATAGTCATGGCTACTTGCTTGAAAATAGCTGGTATCAAATGGGAAATAATTGGTACTATATCAATGGCTCAGGTAAATATTTATCCAACCAATGGAGCCAAATCAATGGTAAGTGGTATGCTTTTGATGGCTACGGTAGAATGTTGGCCAATGTCTGGAAGGACGATTACTACCTCAAATCCAGCGGTGCTATGGCAGATAAGGAATGGGTCTACGACCAAAACTACTCTAGTTGGTTTTATCTCAAAGCTGGTGGACGCTATGCCAAAAAACAATGGATTGGTGCCTACTATCTTAAATCTGGTGGCTACATGGCCCATAAGGAATGGATTTATGACCCAGACTATCAAGCTTGGTACTATCTTAAGGACGATGGTGTGTATGTCACAGGAACCTATGCAGTGGATGGCAAAAACCAGCTCTTCCAAGGAAATGGAAAATGGCTTCGTGAAGTAGCACAAGGTTTTCAAAAAGGACATTACTCTAAAACTATTTTTCTAGATCCAGGACACGGTGGTAAGGATCGCGGTGCTTATTATTACGGCATAGCTGAGAAAGAATTGAACCTACAAGTTTACCGTAAATTACGTAAACGATTAGAAGGCCTAGGCTATACCGTTCTCACCTCTCGAGATAGTGATATAGACGTTGATTTTATTACCGAACGTTCTCGTATGGTCAACAAGACCAATGCTGACTTTTTCATTAGCCTTCATTTCAATGCAAAAGGGAATGATACAACCGTGAATCTAGGTATCCAGACCTATTCTTACAAGGAAGAACCTGGTTTTCCTAGCAAGATTAACAAGGATTGGCATAATAATCCTGAACGAATAAGTGAAAGTAACCGTCTTGCTGCCTATATCCATTCTTCACTGCTAGCGGAAACTGGAGCCAGAGATGCTGGACTTTTGCAAGCTACCTTTGCTGTTCTTCGCGAAACAGCCAAACCAGCTGTTTTGCTAGAGATGGGATATATGGATAATCCAGAAGAAAATCAAAAAATCCGCAGTAGTGACTACCAAGATAAACTGGTTGAAGGGATTGTCAAGGGAATCCAAAAATATTACGCAGGAAATTAAAGCAGTTTAAGCCTCGAATTCATTCGGGGCTTATTTTTCTTATCCAAACCTCATCATTCTTTCTAGCCCTATTTCCTTTTTAAGCTTATTCTCCCCAACTGTGCTATACTTAATTTAGTACATTCTTTGAGATTGGAGCCAATATGAAAATCCATAAAACTGTGAATCCCGTTGCCTATGAAAATACCTATTATTTGGAAGGCGAAAAGAACCTCATCGTCGTCGACCCTGGCAGCCATTGGGAAGCCATTCGTCAGACCATCGAGAAGATCAACAAACCGATCTGCGCTATTCTCCTGACCCACGCCCATTATGACCATATCATGAGTCTGGACTTGGTTCGCGAGACTTTTGGCAATCCTCCTGTCTATATCGCAGAGAGCGAAGCTAGCTGGCTCTATACTCCTGTCGACAATCTCTCTGGGCTTCCCCGCCACGATGATATGGCGGATGTGGTCGCAAAACCAGCTGAACACACCTTTGTCTTTCATGAAAAATACCAACTAGAGGAATTTCGTTTCACCGTCTTGCCAACACCAGGGCACTCTATCGGTGGTGTTTCTATCGTCTTTCCTGAGGCTCACCTAGTCTTGACAGGTGATGCCCTATTCCGTGAAACCATCGGACGAACCGACCTTCCGACTGGTAGCATGGAGCAACTCCTTCATAGTATCCAGACCCAACTCTTCACCCTACCAAACTATGATGTCTATCCAGGGCATGGTCCAGCTACAACCATCGCTCACGAAAAAACTTTCAATCCTTTTTTCTAGAAAGATGATGACAATAGATATCGTAATTTAATACTCAATGAAAAACAAAGAGCAAACTAGGAAACTAGCCGCAGGTTACTCAAAGAACCGCTTTGAGGTTGCAGATTAAGCTGACGTGGTTGAAGAGATTTTCAAAGAGTATAAGTAAACTATCCAACAATTCTTTCCATTATAAAAGGCATCCTATCAAGGTTTTCACACCTGATTGGATGCCTTTTTCTGATGACTAGATTTTTTGCATTACCAAATAATCACGCGCTCTTCTGGTGAACGCCACATTCCGTCACCTTCTTTGACATCATAGGTTGTAAAGAAATCGTCGAAATTTGGTACTTGTACATTGACACGGAGTTTGGCTGGCGCGTGCACATCGACGCTAGCCAAAAGTTTCATAAATTCTGGACGACCTTTCATGCGCCAGATGCGACCGAAGTTGTAGAAGAACTCTTCTGCTGAGAAGTCTGGTTCTCTCTTAGCTGCTTCAAGCGCTGCAGCGATTCCTCCCAAGTCAGCCACGTTTTCTGATACAGTCAATTTACCGTTAATGGTTGCTCCATAAGAATCCTGTCCATCAAATTGGTCAATAACTTTTTGCGTTTTCTCCTTGAAGGCAGTATAGTCACTCTCTGTCCACCAATCCTTGAGGCTACCATTTTCATCAAAGGATGCTCCGTTGGTATCAAAGGCGTGAGAAATTTCGTGGGCAATAACTGCACCAATACCACCGTAGTTAGCAGAAGATGACTGATGCAAGTCATAGAAAGGTGCCTGTAAAATAGCCGCCGGGAAGACAATCAGGTTCTTCTGTGGATTGTAGTAGGCATTGACCATATGAGCAGGCATGCCCCATTCTTTATAGTCTACAGGTTGGTTCCACTTGCTCCAACTATGCTTGATTTCCACACGCGCAAAGGCTAGAGCATTGTCAAAAAGACTAGCAGTCTCATTTACTACTTTGTCCTTATAACGTTCTGGCAATTCTTCTGGGTAACCGATATAAGGCTTGATGACATTGAGTTTGACAATGGCCTTGTCACGAGTTTCAGGAGTCAGCCAGTCATTTTTAGACAAGCGTTCCTTATAGACATCAATCATAGTTGCCACTTTTTTCTCCACGTCTGCCTTGGCCTCTGGAGAGAATTTTTCATGGGCATACCAGAGACCCAAGGCTTGTTTGAAAGGACCTTGTGCTAGCTGGTAGGCTGCCTTGACCTTGTCTTTGGCTTCTGGAACTCCAGAAAGCGCACGACTGTAGGCACCTGACAAAACACGGATTTCTTCTGTTAAATAGCTGGTTGAGAGATTAACAACACTTAAAATTAAGGTTGCCTTGAGGAGAGGCCAGGCCTCTTCACTATAGAATTGGTCTGCTGCTTGCCAGAAACGTTCCTCGTCTACGATAACCTTGTCTGGTACTTGTCCAAGAACGGCTTGGAAGAAGTCATCCAAAGGTAGGGCAGGAGCGAATTTTTTGAAATCTTCATAAGAATATGGATGGTAGAGTTTGGCATATTCTGAACTTTCTTCATTAGAGAGCACCACTGCCGCAATTCGGCAATCCAATTCTAGTCTTTTCTCTAGCAAGTCTTCAATTTCTTCATTAGAGAAATCATAAGCCTTGAGAAGATTTACGCTGGTTTCTTTCCAAAGAGTCAAGAGTTCTTCGCGCTGAGGATGGTCTTCTGCATAGTAGGTCGTATCTGGCAAGATTGTGCTTGGAGCGCTAGCCCATAGAACATTGATTCTAGCATCCATAAAGTCTGGCGATACACCAAAAGGAAGAAAGTTTGGTTTGCCAGCAAGCTCAAACTCTGCTATTTTAGCTGTAAAATCCGCAAAAGTCTCCAATTCTTGGAATTCTTTAAGAAGTGGTAAGACAGGTGTGATACCGTCAGCTTCTCTCTTGTCAAAATCACGAACTAGGCGGTGGTATTTGACAAAGTTTGCCAAGATAGCATCCTCAGGCACCTCTTGACCTGCCAACCACTTGTCTGTTGTCGCCAGCATCAGGTCTTCAATTTCCTGGTCTAAATCAACAAAACCTCCCGTTTGAGACTTATCTGCTGGAATTTCAGCTGTCTTCTGCCATTCTCCATTGATTGCATCATAAAAATCGTCTTGATAACGTGTCATCTTGTTCTCGCTTTCATTTGTATTTGTTTATTTGTTTTTAGCTTAACAAAAATTACCTGGGAATGCAATTAAAAATAAACGGATGTTTCCTATTGTTTTTCAGTTAATATTTTAATTTTTTGAAAAATTAACTTGACTTAATTTTTTTTTTAAGGTATATTAAGAGTCAGGAGGAATATAAGTTTATGATACGTATCGAAAACCTCAGTGTCTCCTACAAAGAAACGTTGGCACTTAAGGATATTTCACTAGTGCTCCAAGGACCAACAATTACCGGAATCATTGGTCCAAACGGTGCTGGAAAATCAACATTATTAAAAGGTATGCTGGGAATTATCCCTCATCAAGGTCAGGCATTTCTCGATGACAAGGAAGTTAAAAAATCCTTACACCGAATTGCCTATGTCGAACAAAAAATCAATATCGACTACAACTTTCCCATCAAGGTCAAGGAATGTGTCTCACTAGGACTCTTTCCCTCTATTCCTCTCTTTCGCAGTTTAAATGTTAAACATTGGAAAAAAGTAGAGGAAGCCCTTGAAATCGTCGGCCTAGCTGACTACGCTGAACGTCAAATCAGTCAACTGTCTGGAGGTCAATTCCAGCGGGTCTTGATTGCCAGATGTTTGGTGCAGGAAGCCGATTATATCCTCTTGGATGAACCCTTTGTTGGGATTGACTCTGTCAGTGAGGAAATCATCATGAATACGCTGAGAGATTTGAAAAAAGCTGGTAAGACGGTTCTCATCGTTCACCACGACCTCAGCAAGGTTTCCCACTACTTCGATCAAGTCTTACTTGTCAATCGAGAAGTGATTGCCTTTGGTCCAACCAAAGAAACCTTTACCGAAGCCAATCTCAAAGAAGCTTACGGTAATCGACTCTTTTTCAATGGAGGTGACCTATGATTGCAGAATTTATCGATGGATTGCAAAAATTCCATTTCCTACAAAATGCCTTGATAACAGCTATTGTCGTCGGGGTCGTAGCTGGAGCTGTGGGATGTTTCATCATTCTACGTGGGATGTCACTCATGGGAGATGCTATTTCACATGCTGTCTTACCAGGTGTAGCCCTCTCCTTCATCTTAGGCGTTGACTTCTTTATCGGAGCCATTGTCTTTGGATTGCTAGCTGCTATCATCATTACCTACATCAAGGGGAACTCGATTATCAAAAGCGATACCGCCATCGGCATTACCTTTTCTTCTTTCTTAGCCCTCGGTATCATCTTGATTAGTGTCGCTAAAAGTTCAACTGACCTTTTCCATATCCTTTTTGGTAATATTCTAGCCGTCCAAGATACGGATATGTTTATCACTATGGGCGTAGGGGCGGTCATTCTCTTGTTAATCTGGATTTTCTTCAAGCAACTCTTGATAACTTCCTTTGATGAACTTCTGGCTAAAGCCATGGGAATGCCTGTCAATTTCTATCACTACCTCCTCATGATACTCCTGACTCTCGTGTCTGTGACAGCCATGCAAAGTGTTGGAACTATCCTGATTGTAGCCATGCTGATTACCCCAGCTGCAACTGCTTATCTGTATGCTAATAGCCTGAAAAGTATGATTTTCCTTTCCTCAACCTTTGGAGCTACAGCTTCAGTTTTGGGACTCTTTATTGGCTATAGTTTAAACTTAGCAGCTGGTTCTAGCATCGTACTTACAGCTGCTAGCTTCTTCTTAATCAGTTTCTTTATCTCTCCTAAACAACGATATTTGAAACTGAAAAATAAACATTTGTTAAAATAAGGGGCAAAACCCCAATAAATTGGAGGATCTAATGAAAAAATTAGGTACATTACTCGTTCTCTTTCTTTCCGTTATTGCTCTTGTAGCATGTGCTAGCGGAAAAAAAGATGCAGCTTCTGGTCAAAAACTAAAAGTTGTTGCTACAAACTCAATCATCGCTGATATTACTAAAAATATTGCTGGTGACAAGATTGATCTTCACAGTATCGTTCCGATTGGACAAGACCCACACGAATACGAACCACTCCCTGAAGATGTTAAGAAAACTTCTGAGGCTGACCTCATTTTCTATAACGGTATCAACCTTGAAACAGGTGGCAATGCTTGGTTTAGCAAATTGGTAGAAAATGCTAAGAAAACTGAAAACAAAGACTACTTTGCAGTCAGCGAAGGCGTTGATGTTATCTACCTTGAAGGAAAAAATGAAAAAGGTAAAGAAGACCCACACGCTTGGCTTAACCTTGAAAATGGAATTATCTTTGCTAAAAATATCGCCAAACAATTGAGCGCTAAAGATCCTAACAACAAGGAATTCTATGAAAAAAATCTCAAAGAATATACTGATAAGTTAGACAAACTTGATAAAGAAAGTAAGGATAAATTTAATAACATCCCTGCTGAAAAGAAACTCATTGTAACCAGCGAAGGAGCATTCAAATACTTCTCTAAAGCCTATGGTGTCCCAAGTGCCTACATCTGGGAAATCAATACTGAAGAAGAAGGAACACCTGAACAAATCAAGACCTTGGTTGAAAAACTTCGCCAAACAAAAGTTCCATCACTCTTTGTAGAATCAAGTGTAGATGACCGTCCAATGAAGACTGTCTCACAAGATACAAATATCCCAATCTACGCACAAATCTTTACTGACTCTATCGCAGAACAAGGTAAAGAAGGCGACAGCTACTACAACATGATGAAATACAACCTTGACAAGATTGCTGAAGGATTGGCAAAATAATACTCTTCGAAAATCTCTTCAAACTACGTCAGCTTCCATCTGCAACCTCAAAACAGTGTTTTGAGCAACCTGTGGCTAGCTTCTTAGTTTGCTCTTTGATTTTCATTGAGTATAAGACTCTGAAAAACGTCATTCTCACATGAGCTGGCGTTTTTTCTATGCCTACATTTCCAGTCAAATCATTGGAAAATTCTGACCGTTTCAGCTACAATGGAAGAAAAAAGATTGGAGTATCTTATGGTAACTTTTCTCGGAAATCCTGTGAGCTTTACAGGTAAACAACTACAAGTCGGCGACAAGGCGCTTGATTTTTCTCTCACTGCAACAGACCTTTCTAAAAAATCTCTGGCTGATTTTGATGGTAAGAAAAAAGTCTTGAGTGTCGTGCCTTCTATCGATACAGGTATCTGCTCAACTCAAACGCGTCGCTTTAATGAAGAACTGGCTGGACTGGACAACACGGTCGTCTTGACTGTTTCTATGGACCTACCATTTGCCCAAAAACGTTGGTGTGGTGCTGAAGGTATTGAAAATGCCATCATGCTCTCAGACTATTTCGACCATTCCTTTGGACGTGATTATGCTCTCTTAATCAATGAGTGGCACCTATTGGCACGCGCAGTCTTTATCCTCGACACTGACAATACGATTCGCTACGTTGAATACGTGGATAATATCAACTCTGAACCAAACTTCGAAGCCGCAATTGCAGCTGCTAAAGCCCTATAGAAAAAATCCTCTGTCACAAAGAGTTCCCTACTCTTTGAAACGGAGGATTTTTGTTTACGAGTAAATATAAGTTCAATCAGATAAAAACAACTGCCTTACTCTACAGATTTCAAGGCTTCTAACATATCAACTTTTCTCAGATGATGATTGACAAAGAAACCAAGAAGGGTCAAAATAGTGCTTACTGCTACCACTGGGATTACGTAGACCTCCCAATCTACCTGCGGATAAAAGAGAATAGTCGCAGGCGAAATCATTTGAATCAAAAATTGGTGTAAATAGAAACCTGAGACCAGACCAAGGACGATTCCCACAAGAGATAGTACAATCGTTTCACGGTAAATGTAGAAAGTGACTTCATTATTATGAAAGCCGAGAACCTTGATAGTGGATAGTTCACGGATTCTCTCAGCCACGTTGATATTGGTCAGATTGTAAAGGATAACGATAGCCAATAGAACAGATACGATGACCAAGATAGTCATGGTCTGATTGAGTGAGCTAGCGACAGAGTCAAAGAGTCGGATGGCTGAAGCATTTTGAACTACGCTGGACACCGCGGCTTGATTCATAAGCAAGCCTGCCTGCCTTTCGATACTAGGCGCACTAGAATCCTTTAGCGTAACCAGATAAGTGTTGGCTTGGGGCAGCTGCCCGTAAATTTGCTCATAGCTAGCTTGACTCATATAAATAAAGTGACCAACGTAGTTCTCAGTAATAGCGGCTACCTTTAGCTCCTTACCTTCAATTTCGAAAGTCTGTCCAACCTTGACACCTGCCAACTGGGCAAGTTTAGCTGTAATAACGACGCCATCTTTTAATGTCAGCTCCTGCTGATGATTTTGCAGATGGATAAAGGGAGTCAAATCTTCCTTCTCTGTCATCATAAGGGTAATGGTTTGAAGACCAGCCTTACCTTTGAAATCCCTGTCTAGCGTTTTTGAATAGATTTTATGGTAGGCTTGGATGTCCTTCCCTTTCAACACTTCTTCTAGATTTGCCTTGTCTTGATTGGTCGCACTAGGATTTTCAGAGACAATCATCTGATACTGTTGGATTTGTTGAAACTGCCTAGACGGAACTCCTGCTACAGAGGATTGGATTCCCAAACCTGCAAAGAGCAGGGCTACAGAACCTGCCACACCAAAGATCGTCATCAACATCCGCTGCTTATAACGGAAGATATTGCGAGCTGTTACCTTATGAGTAAAACTGAGACGGCGCCAGATAAAACCGATGCGCTCTAGTAAGATTTTAGCTCCTTTAACAGGAGGTTTAGGCAGTAAAAGCTGGGCTGCTTCGTCATGAAGTTCCCTACGAGCTACCAGATAGGCTGGTAACACACTCGCCAACCAACTCAAGACAAGAGCCAGTAAGCTATAGGTCCAATAGAACTGAATCTGGGTTTCTCCCACCACCATGCCTTTTGTAATGACACTTGAAATCACACCGGCTAGTAAATAATGGCCAAGTATGCTACCTAGAGCTGTTCCGACAGTCCCAGCTACTAGACCGTAGAGGAGAAATTTGGCGATAATATCCTTACTGCGATAGCCCAAGGCCTTAAAAATCCCTGCATGTGTTCGCTCTTCATCAACAAAACGAGTCATAGTTGTGAAGGTCACCATAGCCGCTACGACATAAAGCACTACAGGAAAGATATTGCCCACTGCCCGAATACTGGCTGAAGCATTACTGTACATGAGATAGCCCTGACCACCTGGCATGGTCTGACGATTATAGACTTGATACTTGGGCTCAGCTAAATCATCCAAGACTTGCTGATGTTTGTCTAATTTTTCCTTTTCTTGGGCTAGATTTTGTTCAGCCTGCTTTAGTCTATCCTCTTCCTTACTCAATTCCTGCTTGGCTTGGGTAAGTTGAGAACTAGCCTGCTCTCTCTGGGCTTGAGGAAGCAAGGCTAGTTGACTTTCCTGAGCTTGTAAACGAGCTTGGGCAGCTGCCAAACGACGCTTGCCTTCCTGTAAATTAGTCTCAGCCTTGTCAAGTGTCTCTTGACCTTTATCTAGAGACTCTTGTCCTTCTTTTTTCAAGAGTTGCAGACGTGCCTTGCCATTATCTGACAAAGCTTGTTCAAGGTTTTCCTGATGTTGCTTGGATTTTTCTTCATAAGCTGCTGAGAAAGCATTTAAGCCTGCTAAATCTTGATATTTCAAACGAGCTATATTATAGATTTTCTGATCAAACTGACTAGGTAAAATCACCCCATAGGCTATCAGAGTCCCACTTCCACTTCCTGCGTAGCCCATATCTCGCTGGGAGAGGATTTCAGCTGAATCCACAAAACCAGTAATGGTATAAGTATGGTCTTTTAAAGAGGAATGATCCTCCTCTTTTTCTTTAAAGCTAATCTCCTGTCCCACACTGTATTGACCTTGCAAATGACTGGCCAAAGCAATTTCCTGGTCTGACTGAGGAAGTCGTCCCTCTCTTAGCTGAAAGGTTGAAATTCGCTCTGATTTGGAGTACAGCCGAATGGCATCCTGCCCATTTTCCATAGTCACATCTGTCAAATAGCCAAACTCAACCTCTGCGCCCTCTATCTGTTCTAGTTCTTCTTGATCTGTTTGATCCAAACCATAATTAGACATAACTGCCAAATCCAAGGTTTGAGCAGTTGTTAAATAAGCATTAGCTGTCGCCTCCATGTTGGGGCTAGTCACTTTGAGGCCTACTAAGGCTAGAGACCCTAACATCATCAAGGTTAAGATGGATAAAAAACGCCCCTTGGAGCCTGTGAAGGACTGAATTAAGTCCTTCCAATAGGTTTTTCGCTTGATCATGCTAGTACTCCAAACTGTCGATATCCTGAGGATACTGGTTGATCACCACATCCTTGACACTGGCATCATGCATATGAATCACGCGATCCGCAATGGGCGCCAAAGCTCCATTGTGAGTCACAATGATCACCGTCGCTCCCTTTTGACGAGACATATCTTGGAGAATTTTCAAAACCTGCTTACCCGTCTGATAATCCAAGGCGCCTGTCGGTTCATCACAAAGGAGAATTTTAGGATTTTTGGCTACCGCGCGTGCAATGGAGACTCGCTGTTGCTCCCCTCCAGAAAGCTGGGCTGGAAAGTTATTGAGACGATGAGCCAGACCTACATCTGTCAAGACCTGCTCAGGATTCAAGGCATCTGTCACGATTTCTGAAGCCAGCTCCACATTTTCCTTAGCAGTCAAATTGGACACTAGATTGTAAAACTGAAAAACAAAACCGACATCATTGCGGCGGTAATTGGTTCTCTGGTGGGAACTATAATCTGCAATATTGGCACCATCAATCCAGATTTCCCCCTCATCATTGGTATCCATTCCCCCAAGAAGGTTAAGAACCGTTGACTTGCCTGCACCAGATGCACCTAGAATGATAACCAATTCACCCTTTTCAATTTCAAAATTCACATCGCGATTGGCCACAATCTCCGTGTCCCCAACCTGATAACGCTTGTAACAGTGTTTCATCTCAATATAAGCCATATCATTTTCTCTATCTTTCATATTTATACTCTTAGAAAATCTCTTCAAACCACATCAGCCTCACCTTTCTGTATATATGTGACTGACTTCGTCAGTCTTATCTACAAGCTCAAAACAGTGTTTTGAGTATCCTGTGACTAACTTCCTAGTTTACTCTTTGATTTTTATGGGGTATTAATATCATTATATCGCTTTTTCAAATAGTTGGAAACTGAGAACAAAAACAAAAAGCCTAGAAATCAATTCTAGACTTACAATTTTTGGCTCTTTGTCAACTGTAGTGGGTTGAAGAAAAGCTAAGATCGAGAAAGGACAAAATTCGTCCTTTCTTTTTTGATGTTCAGAGCTATAAAAATCCGTTTTTTGAAGTTTTCAAAGTTCCGAAATCCAAAGGCATTTCGTTTGATAAGTTTAACGAGATTATTGGTCGCTTCCAATTTGGCGTTGGAATAGGGTAGTTGAAGGGCGTTGACAATCTTCTCTTTATCCTTTAGAAAGGTTTTAAAGACAGTCTGAAAAAGAGGATGAACCTGCTTTATATTGTCCTCAATAAGTCCGAAGAATTTGTCAGGTTCCTTGTTCTGAAAGTGAAAAAGCAAGAGTTGATAGAGATTGTAGTGGTGTTTCAACTCTTCTGAATAGCTCAAAAGCTTGTCTAGAATCTCTTTATTCGTTAAGTGCATACGAAAAGTAGGGCGATAAAATCGTTTATCACTCAGTTTACGACTATCTTGCTGGATAAGTTTCCAGTAGCGTTTGATGGCCTTGTATTCATGAGATTTTCGCTCAAATTGATTCATGATTTGGACACGTACACGACTCATAGCACGGCTGAGATGTTGGACAATGTGAAAGCGGTCGAGAACGATTTTAGCGTTAGGAAAAAGTTTACTGGCAATATCGTAGTAAGGGCTAAACATATCCATCGTAATGATTTTCACCTGACAACGAACAGCTCGCTCGTAGCGCAGAAAGTGATTTCGGATGATAGCCTGTGTTCTGCCTTCAAGAACAGTGATGATGTTGAGATTATCAAAATCTTGTGCAATGAAACTCATCTTTCCCTTGGTAAAGGCATACTCGTCCCAGGACATAATCTCAGGAAGACGAGAAAAATCATGCTTAAAGTGGAAATCATTGAGCTTTCGAATGACAGTTGAAATTGAAATGGAAAGCTGATGGGCAATATCGGTCATAGAAGTCTTTTCAATTAACTTTTGCGCAATCTTTTGGTTGATAATACGAGGAATCTGATGATTCTTCTTGACGAGTGAGGTCTCGGCGACCATCACTTTCGAGCAATGATAGCACTTGAAACGACGCTTTTTCAGAAGAATTCTAGTAGGCATACCAGTCGTTTTGAGATAAGGAATCTTAGACGGTTTTTGAAAGTCATATTTTTTCATTTGACTTCCACAATCAGAACAAGATGGAGCATCGTAGTCCAGTCTAGCGATGATTTCTTTGTGTGTATCCCTATTGATGATATCTATAAATTGGATATTAGGGTCTTTGATATCGAGTAGTTTTGTGATAAAATGTAATTGTTCCATATGATTCTTTCTAATGAGTTGTTTGATCGCTTTTCATTATAGGTCATATGGGACTTTTTTTCTACACAAAAAAGGCTCCATAATATCCATAGGGGGTTACCCACTACAAATATTATAGAGCCCAATTTTTTATTTTCCAAGGTAGTATTCAGAAACTACGTTCAATTTTTCGTCGAATTCGAATACCAATGGTGGGAAGTTAGGGATTTCCACGTCCATGATTTCGTCATCTGACAAACCTTTGATGTGTTTTACAAGGGCACGGATTGAGTTACCGTGAGCTCCTACGAATACGTTTTTACCATCTTTAAGAGCTGGAGCGATTTTATCTTCCCAGAATGGAAGGGCACGTTCCAAAGTCACTTTCAAGTTTTCAGCATCTGGAATAACTGAGTCGTCAAGTGAAGCATAACGACGGTCTGTGTGAGCTGAGTGCTCATCATCACGGTCCATGTTTGGAGGCAATACATCGTATGAACGACGCCAGATGTGAACTTGCTCATCACCAAATTGCTCAGCAGCTTCAGCTTTGTTTTTACCAGTCAAACCACCGTAGTGACGTTCGTTCAAGCGCCATGATTTTTCAACTGGAACCCACAATTGGTCAGAAGCTTCAAGAGCCAAGTTAGTTGTTTTGATCGCACGTTTCAATACTGAAGTGTAAGCTTGGTCAAATTCGATACCAGCTTCTTTGATCAATTTACCAGCGTCAATCGCTTGTTGTGTACCTTTTTCAGACAAATCAACATCAGCCCAACCAGTGAAAAGGTTAGCTTTGTTCCATTCAGACTCACCGTGGCGAGCAAAAACCAATTTTACCATTAGATGGATTCTCCTTTAAATTTTCCGAGGTTTTCCCTCGTTTATCTATTCTATTTTACACAATTTTTCACAAAAAAGCTAGTCAAAACCAAAAAGGAACCGACTGTTTGGCAGTTGGATTGCTTTGAACAAGATCAGCAAATATATGAGAAGAAATTTCCATTTCACTCTTGCTAGTCTCCTTACTTTTTGTTAGAATGATGTCAAAAAATAAAGAAGGTTAACATTATGCCACAACATCTCTTTAAAGAATTGGCTCAACTAGAGCAAGTAGAAACTCTAGCTCTAGGAGGTTCACGGGCCGGACAAGATTTTGACAAAGACTCTGATTATGATGTATATGTCTACCTCAGTGCTCCTCTCTCGCCAGACATACGAAAAGAAATCCTCAGTAAACACTGCTCCTATATGGAAATCGGTAATCAATTTTGGGAATTGGAAGACGATTGTGTTCTCAATAATGGTATCGAAATCGAGCTGATTTACCGCTCTTTAGACGAATTTGACAAAGATTTACAAGCCGTAGTTTTAGAGCACCAAGCCCAGAATTCTTACACTACTTGTATGTGGTACAATCTTCTCAACAGTAAGATTATCTACGATCAAGATGGTCACTATGCTGCCCTCCAAAAAAAGTACAATCTTCCTTATCCAGCTGATCTGAAAAAGAATATCATCAACAAACAATTTCTGCTTCTCGACCAAGCTATGCCAGCTTTTTCAAGGCAAATCAAAAAAGCCCTCAAACGCAAAGACTTACTCAGCATCAATCACCGCACTAGTGAGTTTTTCGCCTCTTATTTTGATTTGCTCTTCGCCTTCAATGAGCAGCTCCATCCAGGAGAAAAACGCATGCTCCAGTTCGCCAAAAACAATTGCTCTCATCTACCTCAAAATTTTGAAAACGATATTCAAGACTACTTTCAAAATCTCTACCAACTAGCTCACCAGCAGAAAACAGTCCTAACTTTGGAGCAGCTCCTGTTAAATCTCAAACACTTGATTAATGAATCTATTTAGAATTACAATAAAAGCTCATGAAATCTGCTTTTCAGATGAATCATGAGCTTTTTGAATTTCTATAATATATAACGGTTTAGAATTGATTGAAACAAGAGCAGGACAAAAAGGTACAAACATGATAAAAACGCATCGTATCAGGTGTTCAAAAACGTGATACAATGCGTTTAATAGACTATAAAATTAGTTGTCTTTTCTTCTCAAATTGAGTTTTACCTAGACTTTTCAACCTTATTTCTCTTCAAATCCTTCTGCGACTGCGTCCGCAAAGTTTTCTTCTACGATGCTTGCACAGTGGTCACAAATGACTGCGTGGTAGCTACGTTCTGCTGTTGTTGGGTCGATACGACGGCAACGGTCACATACTTCACCTGCAGCGCGTTCAACTGTAAAGGCGACATCTTCGAAGCTAACAGCAGCTTCTGGAGCTGGTCCTTCTGCGATGGTCAAGTCTGACACGATCAAAAGTTGAGCTACATTGCTGTTTACTGCTTCGAGTAGAGTTTTCACCACTTCGTTTGGATAAACTGTCAAGTGTGCTTCAAGTGATTTACCGATTACTTTTGCATTACGAGCTTCTTCCAAGGCTTTTTGAGCTTGTCCACGGAAGTCCATAAAGGCTGCCCATGTATCCAAGACTTCTTCTTGATTAGCAAAAGTTTCTGCTTCTGGTAATTCTGACAATTGAACGAAGTCTTCTGCTTCAAACTCAAGATATGACCAGATTTCTTCCGCAGTGTGAGGAAGGATTGGTGTCAAGAGTTTGGTGATTTTTACAAGAATGTCATAGAAGACAGTCTGCATTTGACGGCGTTCCAATGATTTTGCACCTTCGATATAAACAACATCTTTGGCAAAATCAAGGTAAAAGGCTGACAAATCAACGTTGATAAAGTTCACCAAGGCCTTGTAGATTGTCAAGAATTCAAAGTTGGCATAAGCATCACGAATGGTCTTAACAAGCTGGTTAAAGCGAATCGTCATGTACTTATCAACTGAACGAAGCTCATCGTAAGCTACTGCATCTTGAGCCGGGTTAAAGTCAGATGTGTTAGCAATCAAGAAACGAAGAGTGTTACGAATCTTACGGTAAGTTTCAGAGACTTGGCTCAAGATATCCATAGAGATACGCACATCATTGCTTGAGTCAACACTTGTTACCCAGAGACGCAAGATTTCAGCACCAAATTGTTTTTCAACATCGCTAGGAGCAATCGTATTTCCAAGAGATTTAGACATCTTCTCACCTTTACCGTCAAGTGCAAAACCTTGTGACAAGATTTGTTTGTAAGGTGCTACACCATGGTTGGCAACAGATGTAATAAGTGATGAGTTAAACCAACCACGGTATTGGTCAGAACCTTCTAGGTAAAGGTCTGCTGGGTAAGTCAACTCAGGACGGTTTACTACAACTCCATTCCATGATGAACCTGAGTCAAACCAAACGTCCATGATGTCTGTTTCTTTCTTGAACTCGCCATTTGGTGAACCTGGGTGGCTAAATCCTTCTGGCAAGAGGTCCTTAGCATCACGTTCCCACCAAATACTTGAACCATATTCCTCAAAAAGTTGAGCCACATGTTCAATCGTTTCAGCTGTCATGATAGCTGTACCGTCTTCAGCATAGAAGATAGGAAGCGGAACACCCCAAGCACGTTGACGAGAGATAACCCAGTCGCCACGGTCGCGAATCATGTTGTAAAGACGAACTTTACCCCATTCTGAGTGGAATTTCACTTTGTCAATTTCATCCAAGATTTCTTGGCGGAATTTAGAAACTGAGGCAAACCATTGTGGAACTGCACGCCAGATGATTGGTTTCTTGGTACGCCAGTCAAATGGGTATGAGTGAGAAATTTCTTCTTGAGCAAGAAGGAGGTTGCCAAGTTTCTCGATGACAGTTGGAACCACTTTGTCATAGAATTGACCTTCAAACTCAGGACCAGCATTCTTCATCATGATACCACGTTCGTCAACAGTCACTGCAACTTCAAGACCATTAGCAATACCAACATTGTAGTCGTCCTCACCGAAACCTGGGGCTGTATGGACAATACCAGTACCAGAGTCAGTGGTAACGTGGTCACCAAGAATAACCAATTCATCTACAGCTGTATCCCATGGATGTTCTGTTACGATGTGGTTGAGTTCTTGACCACGGTAAGTTGCCAAGACCTGAACATCAGCCCAGCCAAATTTCTCAGACAAGCTAGTCAACAATTCTGCAGCAACCACAAACTTACGAGTTTCACCAGCAGGTTGAACCAAAACGTAATCAATATCCGCTCCAACAGTCAAACCACGAGAAGCTGTGATAGTAAATGGAGTAGTTGTCCAGACAGCGATGTAAGTATCTGTATCGAGAACACCTTTACCATCTTTTACCTTGTTGGCATAGTAAAGAGAAGTTGAAACCAAGTCATGGTATTCAATCTCTGCTTCAGCAAGGGCAGACTCAGATGACCAAGACCAGTAAACTGGTTTTGCACCACGGTAGATATAACCTTTATTAGCCATCTCTCCAAATACACGGATTTGGGCTGCTTCATAGTCAGGAGTCAAAGTCACATATGGATTTTCCCAGTCACCAGAAACACCCAAACGTTTAAAGTCTTCACGTTGTTTATCTACTTGAGAAAGAGCGTATTCGCGGCAAAGTTTCAAGTACTCAACCAAGTCCATTTCTTTGCGTTTAACACCTTGTTTTGCCAAAACTTGCTCGATTGGCAGACCATGAGTGTCCCAACCAGGGATAAATGGTGCGTAAAAACCTGACATAGATTTTGAGCGAACAATGATATCTTTTGAAATCTTGTTCATAGCATGTCCAACGTGGATATTTCCGTTCGCGTATGGAGGGCCATCATGCAAGGTGAAATGAGGTTTTCCTTGGTTCAATTCTTGACGACGTTGGTAAAGTTTTGCATCTTCCCATTCCTTTTGCCAAACTGGCTCTTTAGTAGGAAGTCCTGCACGCATTGGGAAAGCTGTTTTCCCAAGGTTAAGGGTATCTTTGAGTTTCATGGTATCTCCTTTATAAATAATAACAAATTAAAAACCACGACTTCCAAAAAGGACGAAAATCGTGGTACCACCTTTATTCGGAAAAAGACCTAGTCTTTCTCCCTCTTTTCCCGTAACGTGGGGAACGTCAAATCTTACTCCATTCAGATTTGAGTTTTTGAGAGGATAATCTTATCAATAGGGATTACAGGACTCACACCATCTCCTGCTCGCTGGAAATATAAGGATAAGATATTGTTCTCACATCGTTTCTTATAAAATTGTAACGGATTCTTGCGGTGCCTCAAATCCTGGTGCTGAACCAACAGTTTCTGTAGCTGGTGTTGGGCCTGAGTAATGGCTTGGGACTACTTCTGGCTCTTCATACATTGGACCAACTGGATGAGCAGGCTCTTCTTCAATTTGAGGACTCACTACAAGAGTTGGATTTTCCACTTCCTGTTTAGCCTGAGTTTCAAATTCAGCCAATTCTTTATTGGCTGCCTCAATACGAGCTTGTAACTCTGCCATTTCTGCCTGAGAGAATTGACGTGTCATATCAATTGGTTCTTCCTCAATTGGAGCTGGAATCGGTTCTCCAAGTACTTCACTAACAACTTCTTTAAAGGCTTCATCACTGGTTTGAAGATAAGTAGCTGTTGGACGAAGAATATCTTCCCAATCTGAAGATTCAACGATAGCCAACTGACTCTCAATTGTAGATTTGAGACGCTGGTGGAAGACACGACTCTTGTTCTTCAATTCTTCGGTTTCAACAGCAACTTTCTTAGCATTATCAGTTGCTTGACGAAGAATCTCGTTTGCCTTATATTTAGCTTCTTCCAACAAGCGTTGGGCATCCTGCTCTGCTTGGTGAATGATATTGTTTGAACGTTCATGTGCCGCCTGTTTCACTCGCTCAGCTGTATCCTGGGCAATCAATACAGACTGGCTCAATGAATCTTTCATTTCGTCAAAGTAAGACAAACGCTCTTCTAAACTCTTAATACGCAAATCTTTATCATGATTCGCACGAACAAGATCTTCGTAATCACGAACTACAATATCTAAAAATTCATCGACTTCTTCTGGATCAAAACCTCTGAATCGAGTTCCAAAGGTCTTGTCCTTTATTTCTAATGATGTAATTGGCATTCTATTCCTCACTTACTTAATAATAACTGGACGGTTATTTTTTTCTTCTCTTTTTTTGTTTGTCCCTTATCTTGAAGCAATCTCAAGCGCCCAAATTTTCTCACACTAATCAAGTCTCCAACTTGAACAGTGTAATCTGATTTGTCTACCACATGATAATTTACTTGGACAAGTTTCTTTTCAATCAACTGGTTTGCTTGATTCCTAGATAGTTTCAAAACATTTGATAAAAGAACATCTAATCTAAAACTAGATACACATAAATCCAGATCTCGATACTGTTCTAGCTTATCTATTTTCTCGGTGAAAGGACATTCCTCCAGCGAAACGGGTATACGGCCAATTTTCTTTAATCCATCTTGAAAGAGAAGAAGAAACTGCTGATTAATCATAATCTGCGCCCGTTCTTCATCTACTAGGATATCTCCAAAAAGTTTCCGTTCAATCCCTAATTGATTGATGACTGTCCCTAAAATCTTAGCATGCGTTAAGTGTTCAAATTTATTGGAATACACTATTTCCTGAAGAGATATTTCAAAATCTGAAAACTCTGGCTGGAAATAATCTGGGTATAATAAAACTCGAACATACTCACTCGAGACGAATTCCCCACTACTGCTACAAGCAAGACCATAGGTTTTGGCCAAAATCTTTAATAGCTTCTCCTGATGAGGATTGATAAAAGGAGTTAAAAAAGGAGCATAGCTATCTTCTACCTTCTTGATCCATTCCATTCCCTTGTCAAGAAAGGGACGGTCTTCTATAGAGAAATGCTGGTAAATCCCTTTATTCATCCTATCATCGCCAGAAAACGGACTAGGTTTTCTCCTAAAAATCGAATCAAAACAATCGCAACCCAAACAGATAAATCAAGACCCGCTATCTGTAAAGGCAGGCGTTGCAAAGGAGCAAGCACTGGTTTTACCAATGCTACAATCCAACGACCCAAACTTGATTCGTAGGCGCCTGGAAGCCAAGACATGACAGCAAAGGCTACCAAAATCAGGGAGTAAATATCCACTGCATTATAAATCAGACGAATTAAAAAAATCATTATCGTACTCTATTTCGCTTCATATCAAAGCCAAACTCACCATTTTGTTCTTCATCTGGTAAACGAATATCTTCTACATTCACAATAACATTCACTGGTGTTAACAGATACATAGTAGATGCTACCTTTTTCAGATTTCCAGCTAAAACATGACAAGCTCCATCCAAATAGTCCAAACAACGACGGGCCTGTACCTCTGTCATATACTGAAAATCAATTAAAATACTTTCGTTTCCTGCCAATAAATCAACAATTTCTGTTGCATCTTCATATTTTCTAGGATAACGAACATCTATTGTTACTTTTTCAGTAGAATGCTGATTTTGCTTTGCTAACTCTTGTTGACGTGCATGCAGTCTAGTAATATTATTTTCTTGTGTACTATTTGTGCGTGGTGGTTGATTCGTTGAGAGAGCCTTTTCCTGTGTAGAATTTACTGGAGTTAAAATAGGCTCATCTCGTTTTTCATTAGGGAGACTTAGGTCCTCATCCTCCGTAAAATAATCTATAAATCTATCGAATCTATCTTTTAAAGACATGGTTCTCTCCTACTTAAAAAATGCTGTACCTATACGAACAAAGGTGGAACCGAATTGAATCGCTTCTTTATAATCACGACTCATTCCCATACTTAACTCGGTCATAGGCATATTTGGAATTTGTTTTTCTTGGATTTCTTTTTGTAAATCTTGGGTCGCCTTGAAAATTTCTTTCAACTGCTCACTGCTAGCCTCAAAAGGTGCCATCGTCATTAAACCAACATATTCAATCTTATCTAGTTTGGCTAGCTCTGGCAAGATTTCCAGCAGTTCTTCTCTCGAAAAACCGTGTTTGCTTTCTTCTTTAGAAATATTTACCTGAAGGAAACACTTGATGACTCGGTCACTTCTTTTTTGAATTTCCTCTGCTAGCTTTACTGAGTCCAAGGCATGGAAATAATCAACGTATTGAATGACATCTTTCACCTTACGTCTTTGCAAGGTACCAATCAAATGCCAAGTCACTTCTCTATCTTTTAAAGCTTGATATTTCTCTAGAAACTTATCTACACGATTTTCACCGATATGATGAACCCCTAGCGGAAGTAAGGCTTCCGCTGTCGGTACATCTACATACTTGGTAACTGCAATGACAGAGACTGAGCCACTCTCGCGATGAGCAATCAGACTTGCTTCTGCGACTTCTCGAAAAACACGTTCTGTATTTTCTTTTACATTCATTTACTTAACGATTTTTGAAAAATGGAGGTGTATCCAACTCATCTTCATCTTGTGAATTTGGAATTTCAAAACGTTCTACCGGTGACACTACTGAATCAGTCGGACGAACAATTGTCTCGCGACGTAAATTCCAATCACCAAAAGCAGATCCTTGAGCTTGTTCCGAGCGACGTGGATTTTGTTTTGGCAATTCAGCCGTTTCTGCCATATCAAAATGACGATCAAAGCCATGTGAATGAGCTGGTTTCACTGTTTCACGGTAATTAGTAGTAGGTCTAGCTTGTGGAGCTACTACTTTTTCAACACGCTCTTGACGAACACCAGTTGCAACAACTGTTACACGGATCTCATCACGCATGCTTTCATCAATAGATGTTCCAAGCCAGATGTTCACTCCTTGACCAGCTGCTTGGTTCACAATTTGTGAAGCCTCTTCTGCCTCAATCAAGGTTAAATCAAGACCACCAGTAACGTTGACGATAACATCTTCTGCTCCATCAATTGTTGTTTCAAGAAGTGGTGAGTAGATTGCCTTACGAGCTGCTTCAACAACACGCTCTTCTCCACTACCGATACCAATACCCATTAAGGCGTTCCCTTTGTTTGCCATCACCGTTTTCACATCGGCAAAGTCAAGGTTAATCAATCCTGGATTGGTAATCAAATCGGTAATTCCTTGCACACCTTGACGAAGAACATTATCCGCTTCGCTAAGAGCTTCCAAAAGCGGTGTTTTCTTATCAACAATTTCAAGCAAGTTGTTGTTTGAGATAATCAATAGAGTATCTACATGCTCACGAAGCTGATTGATTCCTTCTACAGCAAATTGTCCACGTTTGCTTCCTTCAAAACCAAAGGGACGTGTTACAACACCAACTGTAAGAGCACCCAAATCTTTGGCGATACGAGCAATAACAGGAGCAGCTCCAGTTCCAGAGCCTCCTCCCATACCAGCAGTGATGAAGACCATATCTGCACCACTGATAGCTTCCGTCAGTGTTTCTTCGCTTTCTTCAGCAGCTTTACGACCAACCTCAGGTTGACCTCCTGCACCCAAACCACGAGTCAATTTAGGTCCCAACTGAATAACAGTCTCAGCTTTTGTACTACTCAATGCTTGTACATCTGTGTTTGCTGCGATAAATTCTACGCCTGTAACACCTTCGTCGACCATACGGTTGATGGCATTGCCACCGCCTCCACCGACACCAATTACTTTAATCACTGCACCTTGGGCAGCAGCTGTATCAAATGAAAATGTCATAATTTATTTTTCCTCTTTATTCGTCAAACATGCTTCCGATCAAGCCACGGAAACGATCTGCTAATTTCGGTTTATTTTGTGAAGTCTGTTGGAAATCCGCCATTGGTTCTGTAGGAGCCACCGGCTCTACTTCTGGAGTAGGGGCTGGTTGAACAGGCGTTGATTGTACAAACTGAGCTGTTTTCTGAATCATTCCCCCAAAACTAAGCGGTTGTTGGAATAGTCCTTCATCACCCTTGACTGCTCGTTGAGCCAAGAGATGTACTTCTGTCAATTGTACCGCGAATTCTGATAGACTAATCACATGCGCAAAGGCTGGATTGCGAATACCAACTTGGTTTGGAACATAAAGCTTGACACGAACACCAAAAACTTCTTGAGCAAGCTCCACAATACCCGGTAAAATAGCCGTTCCACCAATCAAAACAATACCACCAGGAAGATCCAATAAATGTCTTCTGTCTAGGTCTTGTTTGATTTGTTCAAAAATATGCTTAATACGTGCAGAAATAATTTCTGACAAGTAATTTTCTGTTACTTCAACAGGTTCTACTTCCCCAATCACTTCGACTTGGAATGTTTCCTTACTTGCAAGGGGAGGATAAGCCTCTCCATAGTTTAATTTTAAACCTTCGGCTAGTTTCTGTGATGTCTTCAAGACTTTAGAGATATCCTTAGTTACATAATCTCCGCCTTCTTGGAGAATATTGGTAAACTGGAGTTCTTGGTTACGGATTGTAGCGACAGTCGTTTGACCTGCCCCCATATCAATCACTGTAGCCCCAAATTCACGTTCACCTTCGTTCAAAACTGATTGAACCATTGCTAGTGGTGAAATGATAACATTTTCAACCTGAACACCTGCACGCTCAACCGTCTTACGCAAATTGTGCAAGATAGTACGAGGGCCTGTATAAAGCAAACCACGCATTTCAAGGCGAACCCCCATCATGCCACGTGGGTCACGAATCCCTTGGAAGCCATCCACAATAAATTCTTCAGGAATAAAGGTAATGACTTCACGGTCAGGTGTCATACTCTTTGTCAAGGCTGATTTGACAACATTTTCAACATCTTGATCCGTAATTTCCTTGGTATCAGATGTTACTGGAATCATCCCTTGAGTTGGTTCTACCTGCAAAAGATTACCAGGTAAGCCGACATTTACTGATTTAATCGAAATGCCTGCCTTTTCTTCCGCTTGGGAAATAGCTGATTTGATAGCAGTTGCTGCTGCATCAATATCAACAATAATTCCATCCTTTACACCTTTACTTTTGGCATTACTCACGCCAATTACATTTAATTCACCATTTCTCTGCTCGGCTACAAGCACCTTGACAGAGCTTGTTCCAATATCTAGACCTGTAAAAAAGCCTTCTCTAGCCATTACATCGCATCCTCTCTATCTTCCAAGTTTCTAACTTCGTAATATTCAATAGCTAAACGTAGGCATAGCTATTCACAGAATATTATAACACAAAAAATCTCATCGTGCTCAGTTTTTTCCTAAATTTACCAGCCAATTTTTTTGTTTTTCTGTTCAGAAATTCATTCACTGTAAACTTTGTCAACAATCTGTCTATTGACAAAAAAGAAAGCTCATTTCTAAGCTTTCTTTGCAATCATTTTTTCTGCTTCTTGTTCTAAAAATAGTTCCAAAATTTTCTTTGTCAACGTAATCGCCGCTGATAAGGCCAGGGAAACGATTAAATAATTAGCTACTAAGCCGTGATCTCCAACCAATGGCGGTTTTGTCAAAAATCCATAATCACCACCTGTTACCAAATTGACTACAAAAATCAAGGCATTTAGTCCAAAGGTCATGAGAAAAATTCCCTTCACATCCAGCAATCGCGCGTTATACTGTCTCAATAGATAAACTAGAGAGTTCCCCAAGAGTGCTAAATGCCCAAAGATAAAGGACAAGATGGCAATATGGGGGAAAGGATAGGCATCTGGCACTGGATAAACAAAGGCCGCTAATGTCCCAAATGTTCCTAGTAATGCAAAATACTGCCTATATTTTGACTGACCAGGAAGCAAAAGTACCACAAACATGGCCATACGGCAATGGTAAAAGGGTAAGCTTTCTGATAGTGGCATATGATTGACCCCATACCAACCATAAAGGAGAATCAACTGAACTGCCTGTAAAATCTGGAAAAATCGTTGATAACCCTTCTTTTCACGATAGCGATAGGCTGTATAAAAGGTCAAGGCTAAGAGCGTAAATAGGCTAACATACCAAAAAAGGTCAAATTTGGGTGGTTCTGTTGCTTGGGTCGTAAAGAAAATATCCCATAAATTCATCTAGTCTTCCTCATGATTCAAAATTTTCCTGCATATTATTATACCATGCTATTTGTCAAAAATGGATTTAGAAATACGTAAATGTTTGACAAAATTACTTGTCTTCATTTTCTAAACTTTCTACCAATTTGGCTAGGTTCATAGAGTTAGAGCCTTTGAGCAGGATTTGATCATGAGCCCCAAGGCTTTCCTTGACCTGCTTAGTCATAGCCTCAAATTGGTCCTCGTCGGCTGTTTTCTTGAAGTAGTAAACGTGGCCGATTGGGAACATTTGACTGGCAAGTTGGGCCAAGTCAGCAATGTCTTCTCCATAGAAAATAACAGTATCAAGCACATCTGGAGAAAGGCTCAAAATCATCTGATTATGAAGCTGAATAGACTGGTCACCAAGTTCCTTCATGTCCGCCAACACTGCAATTTTCTTGCCACCTTCATTGGCTGGAATGGCAGAGAAAGTCTCTAAAATCAGCTTCATAGCAGTCGGATTGGCATTGTAAACATCTGAAAGAATATCTGCTCCATTAGCTGCTTTCTTCCATTCGGTACGGTTACGCGTCAATTCAAGACCTTGGAAGGCCTGACGAATTTGCTCTTCTGAAACTCCTTCTTGTAGGGCAACATAGGACGCAATCATAGCATTGGTGGCATTATACTTACCAGTCACTGGCAAATCAAGGGCTTGTTCCAAGAAATTAGCCTTAAAGGTCAGACTATCCTTGCGCTCAACCAAGTCGGTAATTTCCAACTCTGCTCCTTGCCCAAAACGGACCACCTTTTTATCAGCTGGCAAGTAAGCCTCTACAATCGGGTCAGCTGGTGCCAAAAGCAAAGAACCTTCAGCCATGCCATCTGCAATTTGCATTTTCCCTTTAGCAATTTCAGAACGGTCTTTGAAAAAGGCCAAATGAGCCTCTCCAATCAAGGTCACGATGGCTGTTTTTGGACGAGCCAATTCAGACAAGAGATGAATATCTCCCAAGTGATCCTGTCCCATCTCCAAAACCAACTTTTCTGTTCCTTCAGGCATATGGAGAACTGTGTATGGAAGACCAATCTCATTATTGTAGTTTCCTTGTGTTTTGTAGGTCTTGTAGGTTGTTGATAGCAAGTGCGCTAACATATCCTTGGTCGTTGTTTTGCCATTTGAACCCGTAACCGCAAAGACATCAACTGCCATTTTTTCAAGATAGTAGGCAGCTAGTTGTTGAAAGGTAGTCAAAACATCATCTACTAGAATGTAGGGATGATTTGCGATTTCTTTCTCAGACAAGGTTACTGCTGCACCATTTTCAAAGGCTGTTTCGATAAAGTCATGACCATCACGCGCACCTTTGAGTGGCACAAATAAATCTCCACTCCCAATCAATCGACTGTCAAACTCAGCCTTTTCTAACTGGATGTCCTCAAAGATACTGACATCATTTTTGGCTCCTACAACTTGAGCCACTTCATGAATTGTTAATTTCATTTCTACTCCCTTAAAAAGGGGCGAAGTCCGAGAACTCTGATCACCTTGCAGTGATGGTTCTGGCTTCTACCCTCTCTTTCATTTTATAGCAAATGCGCTTCGCGCTTGTCAAAACTTTCTTTAGCAAGGTCAACCAAACGCTCGATTAGTTCTGGATAGCTGATTCCCATATTATCCCAAAGTAGTGGATACATTGACCACTGGGTGAAACCTGGCATGGTATTGAGCTCATTTAGGAAAATCTCTCCCTTATCTGTATAGAAGAAATCGCAACGAGATAGACCGAGTCCACCAATGGCACGGAAGGCTGTTTCTGCATTTTGACGCATGACAGCTACCACATCATCACTGATTTTAGCTGGAATATCCATCGTAATCTTATTATCAATATACTTGGCGTCATAGTCATAGAAGGCAACATCCTTAACTACTTCTCCTGGAAGCGTGCTTTTGACATCGTAGTTACCCAGTAGACCAACTTCAATTTCACGGGCATTCACTCCTTGCTCTACCAAGACACGACTGTCATATCGGAAGGCAAGTTCCAAAGCTTGGCGGAGTTCTTCTTGATTTTCAGATTTAGAAATACCGACACTAGAACCCATGTTTGACGGCTTAGTGAAGACTGGATAAGCCAATTTTTCTTCCACTTCAGCGATTTTAGCAGTCACATCATCCCCTTCGACAATGGCCACATAAGGAACTTGAGCAATACCAGCAGATTCCAACACACGCTTAGTAGTGATTTTATCCATGGCAAGGCTTGATGACAAGATGTTGCAACCAACGTAGGGCATTTTCAAAACTTCTAAGAAGCCTTGAACAGAGCCATCTTCTCCCATCGGACCGTGAAGAACTGGAAAGACAACTGCCCCTTCTTCGTAGATGGCACTTGGTACAACTTTCTTATCCCAATCAATGGTCGCATTGGTCATGAGACGGTCCTCTTGACCTGGAGTCTGACTAAATTCCTGCGTTTTGATAAAGTCACCTGACTGGCTGATGAAGAAAGTCTTGACTGTGAAACGGTCGTAATTAACCGCACGCATGACACTTTCCGCTGAAAGGACAGAGACTTCGCGTTCCGCACTCCGTCCACCATATAAAAGAATAATCGTTTGTTTCATATTACTTGTCCTAATTCTACTAGAATACTCGCTCTTTAGTATATCATATTTGCTTGTTTTTTTAAAACTTGAACCTGTTCCTACTCATCACACTATACAAAAAGAGGCCGATAGGAACGATTTTCAGCCTCTTTGATTTTTTATAAATGAATGGAGTTCGTAAATTTGTCTACACTTACAACTCTGTTCGATTTTCAATAGCCCGTAAGAGGGTCACTTCGTCCGCATACTCTATATCTGCTCCCACAGCGAGGCCTCGTGCCAGGCGCGTAACCTTGATCCCAGCTGGCTTGAGTAAGCGGGAAAGATACATGGAAGTCGCTTCCCCATCTGCTGTGGCATTGGTTGCTACGATTACTTCTGAAACCTCACTATCCATCAGACGAGTCATGAGACTCTTTAGATTGATATCATCTGGACTAATGCCATTCATAGGAGAAATAAGACCATGTAAGACATGATAGAGCCCGTGGTATTCTTGAATGTTCTCCATGGCCGCCACATCCCGACTATCCTCTAGCACCAAAATCGTTGTCTGGTCACGAGTCGGATCGGTACAGATAGAACAAGGATCGTCGTCTGTCAAACGTCCACAAATAGAACAGTAGGTCAATTCTCTCTTAGCAGAAAGGAGATTTTTTGCAAATTCATTGACATCGTCATCAGACATCCCAATCGTATAAAAGGCCAGACGCGTAGCCGTCTTAATCCCGATACCTGGTAACTTGGAATAACTGTCAATCAGCTTGGCAATGGGTGTTGGATAAAGCATAATTTCCTTTCTAGTTCATTGGATGGTATTTTTGATACAGATTGATAATATCACGCGCAATGGAAGGTCCTACACCATTTGTTAGATTGGTATTATGAGGAAAGACCACTGCAACAGCGATTTGGGGATTATCTGATGGTGCATAAGCCACAGCATTGGTATTGTTAGCTTTTTGACCTCCCTCAACATAACTTTCGGCAGTACCTGTTTTTCCACTAATAGATACCGCTGCGCCATTTGAAAAGGCACGACCTGTCGTCAGAGCACTACCACCATGTGAAACTTGATAAAATCCTTGTTGGAGGATGGAAACATCAGACTCAGAAATATTAATTTTATTCATTTCCTTGGTATCAATAGATTGGATTAAGTTCCCTAAGCCACCTTGTTCATTGTTTCCATAAATCCCCTCGACAATGTGAGGGGCAATCCGAACACCGTTGTTGGCAATAGTTCCAACGTACTGGGCCAATTGCATTGGGGTGTAGTTATCAAACTGACCAAAGGCATTGGTGATGTAATTAGCAAAGCTATACTCTTTGGGAACAAATCCAGTAGATTCATCTGGTAGGTCAATTCCGGTCGCAGCCCCCAAGCCATATTCGCCAAAGGTCGCACGAAGTTTTCCCATAGCTGTTTCCAAATTGCTGGTTCCAACAAACATATTTGGTTGATAGGTCTGGCCCATGATTCCAAGAGCGGTTTGAACCATGTAAGCATTGGATGAATACTCCAAGGCTTCCACAGCTGTAATAGGAAAAGATCCATATGCCAATTTATACCAAGAATAAATTGGAGCTGAACCTTGGAAAACAATAGGCTGATCTGTTAAGGTTTGGTTTCCTGATAAAACACCATTTTCCCAACCTGAGCTGATGGTCGCCGCCTTGACAACCGAACCTGGGACAAAGACATTGGTTACCGTTCCCAAGGAATCAGGAGTCAACTCTCCCGTTTTCAGGTCATGTTTGAGTCCTGACATAGACAAAACAGCACCTGTTTTGGGATTAAGGGCGACTGCATACACACCCTCAGAATACTTGGCTCCACCATTTCCTAGCTCGGAATTGAAATAACTTTTCAGCAAAGCATCCACGCTATCTTGGAAGGCCAAATCAATGGTCAGTTTGATATTGTTTCCCTTACTACCTTCCTCAATTGTGTCCACGCTTTCCATATTGCCATATTTATCCAGATGGATTTCTTTTACCGAGCGTTTTCCTTGTAAGGTCTCTTCATATTGCTTTTCCAAATAGGAGGTTCCAACACGGTCATTTAGAGAATAGCCTTTTTTAAGATAGGATTCTGCTTCTTCCGCTGGGAGACCAGCTTTTTCACTGGATACACTCCCTACTATAGAAGAAAGGGAAGTTTCCAAAATCTTTCGATCCCAAGAAGTAGAAATACTAATGCCAGGCATCTCCTTTGAAATAGAGGCAATAACAGCCACCTGAGAATCATTTAGAGGATCTGTCGCAATGGTTCCTGTCGCAAAGTTTCCAACAGCATTTAACTGACTAAAAAGATAGATTTCTTTCTTTTCATCCTCTGTATAGTTTAGTTGACTTGTTGGGACACTATCGACCGCATTGTTATACAGTTCTGATTCGGATAGGCGATTGCCATCTGAATCCAATCGTTTCTCACTCGGGAGAGCTTCCACTGTTTTTTTATAGATTTCAGGATCAGCCAAATAGTAATCAGCCAGCTGGCGTTCTGTTAAATTCGGCGAAGTGATGCTCACATATCCCAATAACTGACTAGCGATTTCTTTCAGATCTTTAGCCGTCATTTTATTACTACGCGTAAAGGAAACAACCTGCTTTAACGTATTTTCTACCAAAGGTTTTCCACTAGCATCATAGATTTCCCCACGGGCAGAACTGGTTGTGACCTTGGTTTGACTAGCTGATGCTAGCTTTTTTTCGTAAAAATCCTTGTTCAGAACCTGCATATACAGCAAACGACCAATAATAGTCAGAAAAAGTAAAATGACAATTGAAAACAATAAATTAAGCCGAATCGGAATCGAATGGCTATTAAATTTTCTCATACAAATCTGTCTCATTTCTAATAAAAATCCTACTCTCCATTTTACCACAATTTGAGCAGAAAATTATGGAAAAGAAAGAAGCTTTTTTCGTTTTTACGGCAAGATACGTTTTTATTTATTCATCCCTATATTATATGTTATAATGAATGTAAAAGTTCAATAATCTAGTCTTTTTCCAACACGACTCATTTAAAGGAGCCTTCCCTATGGACAAACCAGATATCGCAACTGTCATTGATTCACATTTTGAAGAAATGACAGACCTAGAGCAAGAAATCGCTCGCTATTTTTTGCAAGCTGAAACGATTACAGATGATTTATCTTCTCAACAAGTCACTCAAAAATTACATATCTCTCAGGCTGCACTAACTCGCTTTGCTAAAAAGTGTGGCTTTACTGGCTACCGAGAATTCATTTTCCAATACCAACACCAAGCAGAGAAACAAGACACCTATTCTCACAAACACAGTCCACTGACCAAACGTGTCCTCAGAAGCTATAGCAATATGAGGGAACAAACACAAGACTTGATTGACGAAATCCAACTAGAACGAATCGCCCAACTAATCGAAGATGCTGAGCGTGTCTACTTCTTCGGAACAGGCAGTTCTGGACTGGTTGCTCGTGAAATGAAATTTCGCTTCATGCGTCTGGGGGTAGTCTGTGAAGCTTTGACCGATCAAGACGGCTTTGCCTGGACAACCAGCATTATGGATGAAAATTGTCTAGTGCTCGGTTTTTCACTCTCTGGCACAACGCCTTCTATTTTGGATAGCCTGTTGGATGCCAGAGATATGGGCGCAAAAACTGTTCTCTTTACAAGTATACCCAATAAAGATAGTCAGCCCTACACAGAGACTGTTCTTGTAGCCACCCACAGCCAACCCTCCTACATCCAACGAATATCCGCTCAACTTCCTATGCTCTTCTTTATTGATTTGATTTATGCCTACTTTTTGGAAATCAATCGCGAAAGCAAGGAAAAAATCTTTAATAGCTACTGGGAAAATAAAAAACTCAACGGCTATCGTAGACAAAAACGCGTCAGAAAATCCTAGTTTGGCTGAGTCAAACTAGGATTTTTGTTCATCACCAAACATACCTCTTCAAGATTATGAATCAGTCGTATCTTGACTTAGTCTTGAATAATTTCATGTAATCACTTTTTGAAGGGAGTAAATAAGCAAGTCTGACGGTATCCTTAACAATTGTATATAATACGATGTAATCCTTACTCAAGGTCAATCCTCGCGTTTGGTAGCGAGGGTCTAATTTCTTACCAAATTTTTCATCGGCATCAAATCCAGCTTGGGGGAAAATTTCTAGCCGATTAATATCTTTTCTAATATTGGCCACTTTTCGTCTCGCAGCCTCTACAGAACCGATTTCCTCCGCTATATACTGATATATTTTATCCAGACTATCAATCACTCTAGGAGAATACAAAATCCTATATTTTTTATAATCCATAGCGTGTCACGACATCCTCATCTGTCAAGTAATTTCCAGCCTCAATCTTGGCATAACTTTCTTGAACTTCTGCTTGTAATTGTCTAAACAAATACTCCTTCTCTAATTCCTCTTCATTAAGTAAATCTACTTCATTTGTTACAGCAACATTCTTTAAAAATAATCTAAGTGCCGATGAAAGAGAGAGATTTTTTTCTTTTAACACTTCCATGGCATCATTTACCAATTCCCTATTAGCTTGGAAGGTCACAATTTTATTTGAATTTGCTATAGCCATTTTATATAGCTCCTTTATATATTTTCTTTATTATCTCACAATTATAAAGAAAGTCAAGGGAACTTGATTAGAAAATCCTAGTTTGGCTGGGCCAAACTAGGATTGTTTTGTCTTAAAATGATAGTAGGCACCCAACATACCTGCTGTATTTTGGTGATGGGCAAATTCTAATCGTGTTTTTTCAGCTAGGCTTGGTACCAAAGCATCTTTCAAAGCTTTTCGAATTTTAGGCTTGAGGATAGCCTCTTGCCCCATTATACCGCCACCGAGAATGACTACTTCTGGATTGGCAACATAGCAAATATTTGCCAAACCTTTTCCTAGATAGTCTACCATGCGGTCAATACCAGCCATACAAATCTTGTTGCCTTCAGTGGCTTCCTTAAAGATGCGTCGGCCATTCCACTGATCAACTGGATCTCCATGACCTGCTGCTACATACTCCACCAAGGCTGTTGTAGAAGCCAAATCTTGGAACGCTCCATCCTGCATATGCATATAACCGACTTCACAGGCCGAATTACTAAAACCATGGAAGACTTTCCCATCCATAATCAAGCAACCACCGATCCCTGTTCCAATGGTCAAGCAAAGGGTGACACTCGCCCCCTTGCCTGAACCAGATACCGCTTCAGCAAGACCTGCACAGTTGACATCATTTTCAATTTCACAAGGAATATTAAAGCTTTCTTCGATTTCCTTTTTGAACTGAGTTCCTGCATAATTTGGAATCTGAGGCCCAGCATAGAAGATTTCACCCTTGTCAGGATCCACCATTCCTGCAGAAGAAATGGCAACACCTGCTACTGGTCCTTTTTCTAAATAGCTGCCTACAATATCTTTTGTCTTTTGTAAGATATGAGATCCACCCTTATGCGCCTCTGTTGGCATTTCATGCGATTCAACAAGTTGGCCTTCTTGGTCAATCAAACCATATTTGATATTTGTTCCACCGATATCAATTGCAACGTAGTGTGTCATAAATACCTCCTTATGGATTAGAGGAAGCGCTCCTTGGTTTCACGAATCAAGGCTGCAGCTGCTTCTACAACTGGACGATCGTCTTCAGTCACTGGTGTCAATGGTGAACGAACAGAACCAATGTTAAGTCCTTCATTGATTTTCAAGACTTCTTTAATGACACCATACATATTTCCATGTGCAGAAGTGAGTTTACCAATGATAGCGTTGATAGCATACTGTAATTCACGCGCTGTTTCCAAGTCTTTATCCGCAATCAATTGATTGAGTTTCAAGAAGAGTTCTGGCATAGCACCATAAGTACCACCGATACCAGCTTTAGCTCCCATGAGACGACCACCTAGGAACTGTTCATCTGGACCATTGAAGACGATATGGTCTTCCCCACCAAGGCTCACAAAAGTTTGGATATCTTGAACTGGCATAGAAGAGTTTTTAACACCGATAACACGTGGATTCTTCAACATTTCTGTGTAAAGGCTTGGAGTCAAAGCAACCCCTGCTAATTGAGGAATGTTATAAATCACGTAGTCTGTATTTGGAGCTGCAGAACTGATATCGTTCCAATATTTAGCAACTGAGTATTCTGGCAAGCGGAAGTAAATTGGTGGAATCGTTGCAATGGCATCTACACCCAAACTTTCTGCATGGCGAGCAAGTTCCATACTGTCTTTAGTATTGTTGCAAGCTACGTGAGCAATAATTGTCAATTTGCCCTTGGCAACTGCCATGACTTCTTCCAAGATTAACTTACGGTCTTCAACGCTTTGGTAGATACATTCACCAGAAGAACCATTGACATAAAGACCTTGAACACCTTTATCAATGAAGTATTGAACCAAGGCACGCGTACGCTCTGGACTTACTTCTCCTTGATCATCATAACATGCGTAGAAGGCTGGAATGACACCTTCGTATTTTTTTAAATCTGACATAGATTTTCTCCTAAGATTTCTTTTTTTCTGCTAACAGCAGGATTTATTCTTTACGTGTTTAGTATACACCTTGTGAAAATCGCTTTCAATATCTTGTGCACACTTAGATTTTAGTTTCGATATGTATTTTGAAACGTTTAAGGCTTGAAAGTAGTTTCAGAAACAAGCTAAACTATTGATATTTTGCGAAAATTTTCTCCATCAATCCAGTCTGGATAAAAACTAATAATCCAAACCCAAAGAGTAGGAAGGCCGAGCCACCTAAAAGTAAACTGAAAGCGGACAGATAAAGAACCATCACAATGAGGAAAAGAATGGCTAACATGAGGAAGAACCAAGGAAAGTTAAAACTTGCCAAAATAAGTCCTTTTTGCAACACTTCTTTCCAAGTCAAATCATAGCGTGCAGCGATGGGATAGCTAGCCAACATCACGATAGTGAGGAAGATAAGAACGCCTAGACAAATAGCTTTCACCATTTGGAAAGGCATAGCTGTCTGACCCCAGAAGAGATAGAGGTCTAAAAGACTCAACAAAACAATGCCCAACTCTAGCAAACCTAATTGGAAGCCCAATTTCAGATTTTGCTTGAAAGCTCTTAGATAGATTTTAAAGACAGGCACACGTCTGCTCTTCTTAATCTCAAACATAGTCTCGTAGAGACTAATTTTAGCCACTCCAATCGTCACTATGGGCAAACAAGAGACAATAAAAAGAAGATTGGCTGTCACGATATCCAAGACCTTCTCACTAAAACGCATGAGAAAGTTATCTGTATCAAATGCTGCCTTGATAAGGCTTACTCCTTTTTGTGCCATGTTTGCTCCTCCTGATTTTTTAGTCAATCAAAATTTTAAAGAGATATTTGCGAACCTTCTCTTCCATACCTGCATAGCCATTTGGCTGATGTGGTTCTCCTGGGAAGAAAATCGCAAAATTGTGATAACCCAACAATAGTGGGTAGTGTTCATGACAATGAACAAAGCCAATATCACTTGCTTCGTCGAATGCTACTGCTTCATCTTTGATACGTGAACCGTAACTCGAATATTCATGTCCTTCTACCAGCAAATGCAAATCTGCATAGTTCTTATGATGCTCAAATTGATCATTTTCAGATTGATTGAGGACATTTTCCTGAACAACTAGAAAGACTTTATCTCCGTCAATCTCATACTTACCTAATTCGAAAGAATCCTTACGGTGCTGGTAGAGATAATCGATAGCCTTGTCTAGATTGGGATGAATCCCTTTGTAAAAGGTGATGTTTTTCAAATCGTCAAAAATCATACTGTTTCCTTCGTTTCTGATAGTTAACTAAAATCATTCTTAAGTTGATAAGTGTCTAACAAAATATCTAAGGTAAGCAAATACCCAACATTTTGTAGACACTTATAACCTCTATATTCTCTAAATCTATAAAATATATTTCTGTATCTTGATAGATTTATTTTCCTATACTCAATGAAAATTGAAGAACAAACTAGGAAGCTAACCGCAGGCAATACTTAAGTATGGCAAGGTGACGCTGACGTAGCTTGAATTCGATTTTCGCAGAGTATTATCCTTTAACAGCTCCCATAGTAATACCTTGTGTGAAGGATTTTTGGAAGACAAGGAAGACTGTTACTATTGGCACGGCTGCAAGAGCAGCACCCGCCATAATCAAACCATAGTTGGTTGCCATTTCAGCCTGCATGGTCGCAACCCCAAGTGAGATGGTCAAGTTTTGACGTGAAGTCAACATGACCAACTGCATGAAGTAGTCGTTCCAAGTGTTGATGAAGGTAAAGATTGCAAGGGCTGCAAATCCAGGTTTCACAATTGGAAAGGCTACGCTCCAGAAAGTACGAATCTCACCACAACCATCGATTTTAGCTGATTCAAGCAATTCTGTTGGGATATTTTCGCTGAATTGTTTCATGAGGAAGACCCCAAATGGCCATCCAATCAAAGGCAAGATAACCGCCCAAAGAGTGTCATGAATTCCCATGAAGTTGACGATACGTACCAATGGTACAAGGACAACTTGTTTTGGAAGAGCCATAGCAGCGATGAAGATGGCAAATAGGATACGTTGGCCATAGAAACGTTTTTTAGCTAGTACATAACCTGCTAGAGAAGAGGTTGCACAGACTAGGAACATGGTTACCAATGAGATAAATACTGAGTTCCACATCCATTGCATAGCAGGGTTTTGCACCATGAGTTGTTGGAAGTTTTCCATGGTTGGCATTTTAGGGAACCACTGAGGAGGAATAACGATTGTATCAGGTTGTGATTTGAATGCCCCTGTCAAAATCCAGTAGAATGGAAAGATAAACAGCACAGTCAACAAGAGCAAAATGATTGTTGAAATAACAGTAAAGGCTGTTAATGGTTTTTTTTCTGTAGATTGCATAGCTGTCTCCTTTCTTTAGTATTCTACGTCGTTTCCAAGTACTTTAAATTGAACAAAGCTTACGATAGCAATCATGACTGCCAAGAAGACACCAATTGTGTTGGCATAGCCGTATTCTGTCAATTGGAAGGCTTTTTCGTAAAGGTAATACATAAGTGTACTTGTTGAGTAGTTTGGACCACCAGATGTCAAAAGCTGAATCAAGGCAAAACACTGGAATGAGTTGATTGTTGTGATGATTGCAATATAAAGAGTTGTTGGAAGAAGGCTTGGCCATTTAATCTTCCAGAAGACTTGAAACTCAGTTGCACCATCAACACGCGCCGCTTCAACCAATGAATTGTCAATATTCCCCATAGCAGCGATATAAAGGATAATCGGCTGACCAACTGAAGTTGTCAAAAGGATAATCATAATCGCCATCAAAGCCCAGTGTTTGTCTCCCAGCCAAGAAATGTTCTGGCTGATGATATGACTTGACTTGAGGACAAAGTTTAAAATCCCTGATAATGGGTCATAGATCCATTTCCATACAACTGTTACGGCAACACTACCTGTTACAACAGGTAGGAAGAAGACGAAACGGTAGAAGGATCTGGCAATGGCATTTTGATGATAGGTCTGAGATGCTACAAAGAGTGAAAATAGAACAACAACTGGCACAGATCCAATAACCAGGATAACCGTGTTGATCAAAGACTTCATAAAGACAGGGTCTTTAAACATACGGATATAGTTGTTTAATCCTACAAACTCAAAGTTTGTCATAGAGTAATTAAAGAAACTTGTAATGAATCCCATCACCATAGGAGCCAATACAAAGATGACAAAGAAGAACAACACTGGTGCTAGGAAAGCATAGGAAATCACTGTTTCCCGCATACGAATTTTATTGACTTTCACAGTCGGCACCTCTCTTTCAAATAGAATAATTTTTTGACTTTCTTGAACTGTTTTAAAATCAAAATGAAATTTTTTAAGATTCGCTTATGTAAGAACTTCATTTTAATTTCGTGACAGTTCCTTACATTTCAAACAAAATCCTCCCTTTTCTTACATAGACTATGCACAGGGAAAAGGGAGGGATCAATCTGATTTAGTGCTTATTGTTTTGTAGCTTTTTTAATTGTTTCGTTAGCTTTTTCAGTGAAGGCTTTCAAAGCGTCCGCTGGTTTTTCGTCACCATTTGATACAGATTGCAACATTGGGAACCAAAGTGTTCTCATTTCAGCAAAACCATTGATAGTGTTGTAGTATGGTGAGTAGTATTTAGTCCAACCACTGATTGTTTCCATACGTTTGTCTTCATAAAGTTTGCCAAATGAAGTACGAACTGGGAAGGCACCTGTACGAACAACGTCTTTTGGACCCCATTCTTTGTCATCCGCGATGAATTGAACGAATTTCTTAGATGCTGCAACTTTCTTGTCGTCTTTGTTGTTGAATACTGCAAATCCGTTTACAAGGTATTCAAGAGCTGGTTTGCCTGAATCTGATGGGAATGGCACTTCTACCACTTCTACTTTACTTGCTTCCAAGAGTTTAGCTTGGATACCGTTTTGAGCTGGTGCCCAAAGGATTGTGTAAGATGTTTGACCGTTGGCAAAGTTTTGGATATCTGCTCCACCGTCAAATTGTGAACCATTGTTCAACAAACCGTCTTTAATCCAGCCAGCTGCTTTTTCAAGACCTTTGACGAATTTAGGATCATCAGTTGTATATTTTGTTACATCTTTATCTGTTACAGAAGCTCCATAAAGGTTTGAGATGAAGGCACGTGTTCCTTGGTCTCCCCCTTGACCAGAACTGAACAATGAACCTGGTGTATATCCTTTATCTTTAAGCGCTTTCAAAACCTTTTCAAAGTCATCAGTTGTCCAACCTTCTTTTACAAGGTTTGCAACTCCAGCATCTTCCAACATTTTCTTGTTCATAGCCATATAGAATGGTGCTGAACTGATTGGATACATGTAAGCTTTGTCTCCAGCTTTACTTGCTTGTACAATGTTTTCATTGTTAACATCTTTAACAAATTCGTCTGTGAAGAGATCGTTCAACTCAGCCAATTTACCATTTTTACCGTATTGGATGATACGTCCTGGTGCGTCAAAAAGTACGTCTGGAGCTGTTCCTGCTTCGATAGCTGTTGTGATTTTTTCAGGTCCTGACTTGAAGTCGATGGTTTCCAATTTCACTTTTACATCTGGATTGGCTTTTTCAAAAGCTTCGATGATTGATTTTTCATATGTTCCAACACCGTCACCAGTTTTTTCTTGAGTGAAGACTGGGAATGCCCACCAAGTGATTTCTGTTTTAGCGCCATCTCCACCGGATTTAGCAGCATCTTTGCTACCACCAGAATTACCACATGCAGCAAGGCCAAGAATCGCAGCACCCGCAAGTACTGTACAAGCTAGTTTTCTAAATTTCATTTGTATTCTCCTAATTGATAAGCGTATCCATATTGGATAATGAGTTCTTGCATTTGTATACGTTTTCATTTCATCCTACGCATCCACCACTCTCCTCTGTTTTAAGATTGTGTTATTTAAGACCAGCAACGAAGCGTTCTGTAATCTCTTTTGGTCTAGTAATAGCGCCACCAACAACGATACCTCGCACTCCGTATCCCAGGATTTGTTTGGCTTGTTCTGGTGTATGAATTTTCCCTTCTGCAATGACATCTACACCAGCATCACAAAGTTTTTTGATCAATTCAAAATCGGGACCATCCACTTTAGGACTGTAAGATGTGTATCCTGATAAGGTTGTTCCGACAAAGTCAATTCCCGCTTCAACAGCGGCTAGTCCTTCTTCAAAAGTACTAGTATCAGCCATCAAGAGCTGGTTAGGATATTTCTCTTTAACCTGACGAATGAACTCTTGAATTTCCAAACCATCATAGCGTTCGCGTTTAGTACAGTCTAGAGCAATCACTTCAATATCTAGTTCTGCTAGTTCATCAACTTCTTTCATAGTAGCCGTGATGAAGGGTTCTTGAGGTGGATAATCTCGTTTGATAATCCCGATAATCGGAAGTTTTGTAACCTCCTTGATTTCTTTGATATCACGAACACTATTTGCTCGGATACCGACTGCTCCACCTTGCTCAGCTGCTTTGACCAGCAAGGGAATGACTCCTCCCGCTTCTGTATAAAGCGGTTCGTGAGGAAGGGCCTGACAAGAAACGATGATTCCATCTTTGATTTGTTCAATCAAGGCTTCTTTAGTAATCTGTGGCATCCTCTTTCCTCCTTTTCTTTGTTCTTATGAGGTCATTATATATCATTTATTAAGCGCTTTCAATACTTTGTGGTAGAATAGATTTCAGTTTCAAAAGTATTTTATAGAACAGCCATTTCTGAAAGTAGTTTCAGCTAATATAAATATCCGTATATACAACCAAATGAACTAAAACTCTTCGAAAATCAAATTCAAACCACGTCAGCGTCGCCTTACCGTACTCAAGTACAGCTTGC
>NZ_JUPG01000112.1 GCF_001074825.1 Streptococcus pseudopneumoniae | reverse complement strand
TGTTCCATTTTTGATTTCTTCCTCATCTGGAATTCCATCATTGTCATCATCTGGATCTTTAACATCTGGAATACCGTCTCCATCTGTATCACGTTGAATTTTAACTGGAACTTTGACTACAACTTCTTCTGTACCTTTTTTCAGTTTAACTGGAATTTCGACTGTGCGTTCTTCTTCTTTTGGTTCCCAATTGTCTACTTCTGGTGTTCCTTTTAGATTTCCGCCGTTATC
>NZ_JUPG01000111.1 GCF_001074825.1 Streptococcus pseudopneumoniae | reverse complement strand
TCATCAGAATTTTTTCATCAATCGCCTGTGGGCTTACTTGTGCAGTCAGGTCAATCAAAACCTCGAAAAAATTCGTCAGCGTGAAGGTGATACACACCAGAGTTACAAACATATTGCACCCGTTTATGCTATTGCTATCGTAGATAGCAATTATTTCCAAGATGACTTGGCTTTCCATAGCTTTAGTATGCGCGAGGACACGACAGGTGAGGCTTTAACAATTACAAACAATGGACAAGAACATCATCTAGTCAAGATGGCGTTCTTGGAATTAAGAAAATACAGAGAAACCAGCAAGGATAGCATTCGCAAACCGTGGTTGGAGTTTTTCGGGAATAAACCCTTTACCCAGCAACCCGAGCGAGCCATCAGCCAGGCAGACCAACTGCTGGACTACAAGAGCTGG
>NZ_JUPG01000110.1 GCF_001074825.1 Streptococcus pseudopneumoniae | reverse complement strand
TTCTGTTTTAAGTCTGATTTTTCTTACCTCCCTGAGATTATGTCCTGGGACGAATATGCCTTCACTAAGGGAAAGATGAGTTTCATTGCTCAAGATTTTGATAAGCTCAATATTATCACTGTTCTTGAGGGTAGAACACAAACTATCATAAGAAATCATTTTCTGCGCTACAATCGCTCTGTTCGTTGTCAGGTGAAAATCATTACGATGGATATGTTTAGTCCTTACTATGACTTGGCTAAACATCTTTTTCCGTATGCCAAAATCGTTCTAGATCGCTTCCACATTGTACAACATCTTAGCCGTGCTATGAGTCGTGTTCGTGTCCAAATCATGAAGCAATTTGAGCGAAAATCTCATGAATATAAGGCTATCAAGCGCTACTGGAAACTCATTCAACAGGATAGCCGTAAACTGAGTGATAAGCGATTTTATCGCCCTACTTTTCGCATGCACTTAACCAATAAAGAGATTAT
>NZ_JUPG01000109.1 GCF_001074825.1 Streptococcus pseudopneumoniae | reverse complement strand
ATAGGGTAACTGAAGGGCATTGACGATTTTCTCTTTGTCCTTTAGAAAGGTTTTAAAGACAGTATGAAAAAGAGGATGAACCTGCTTTAGATTGTCTTCAATGAGTCCAAAGAATTTCTCAGACTCCTTATTCTGAAAGTGAAAAAGCAAGAGCTGATAGAGATTATAGTGGCATTTCAAATCTTCTGAATAGGTCAAAAGCTTGTCTAGGATTTCTTTATTGGTTAAGTGCATACGAAAAGTAGGGCGATAAAAACGCTTATCACTAAGTTTACGACTATCCTGTTGAATGAGTTTCCAGTAGCGCTTGATAGCCTTGTATTCATGAGATTTTCGCTCAAACTGATTCATGATTTGGACACGCACACGACTCATAGCACGGCTTAAGTGTTGAACGATGTGAAAGCGATCAAGTACAATTTTAGCACACGGAAAACGCTGTTTAGCCAAGTCATAGTAGGGACTAAACATATCCATAGTAATGATTTTCACCTGACAGCTAACGGCTCTATCATATTTAAGAAAGTGATCTCGAATGACGGCTTGTGTTCTACCCTCAAGAACAGTGATGATATTGAGCTTGTCAAAATCTTGTGCAATGAAACTCATCTTTCCCTTAGTGAAGGCATACTCGTCCCAGGACATAATCTCAGGAAGATGAGAAAAATCATGATTAAAGTGAAAGTCATTGAGCTTACGAATAACAGTTGAAGTTGAAATGGCCAGCTGATGAGCAATATCGGTCATAGAAGTCTTTTCAATCAACTTTTGAGCAATCTTTCGGTTGACGATACGAGGGATTTGGTGATTCTTCTTGACGATAGAAATCTCAGCGACCATCATTTTCAAGCAATGATAGCACTTGAAACGACGCTTTTTTAGAAGAATTCTGGTAGGCATACCAGTCATTTCAAAGTAAGGAATTTTTGATGTTTTTGAAAGTCATATTTCTTCATTTGACTTCCGCACTCGGGACAAGATGGAGTATCATAGTCCAGTCTAGCGATGATTTTCTTGTGTGTATCCTTCTTGATGATATCTAGAATCTGGATATTAGGATCTTTGATATCGAGTAATTTTGTGATAAAATATAGTTGTTCCATAGGATTCTTTCTAATGAGTTGTTTTGTCGCTTTTCATTGTAGGTCATATGGGACTTTTTTTCTACACAAAAATAGGCTCCATAATATCTATAGGGAGGTATCCACTACAAATATTATAGAGCCTGTTTTTCTGTGTCTTGTTTTATGAGTAGTTGGCATATAAGTATATAGATATTAATCGTTCTTGTGAATAGATTATAGATTTATTAGACCCAAGGTAAGAAGTCATCTCTTGTTTTTATATTCAAAGCTATAGTGGTTAATATTTAAGGAGGCGATAAAGTTCAAGTAGCCAATAAGAAGAAATTCTCTTGTAGTTTAAGATTTTTTAGGATAGTTATGAATTTAATTCTCGATAAAGGGATCTATTTTAGGAGTCATTTTCTAGCTTCTTTAGGTAACCATCTCCGAATGGACCTCTTGTGATTCGCATTAGTTTACTTTTTCCATAGGGCATAGGAGTGTGTATAGTAGATATATTTACTGTAAAATGTCTATTCTGTGTTTTATTATGGATATATTTACTTCAATTTCTCCTAAGCATTGAGTTTTAACTCATGTTCCTCAAAAAGATGTTTAATGAGGTTAAAATTGTTAAATTTGAGTATAATATCTTGTAAAAAATTCTAAAATCCTATAAAATAAAAAGTGACGGAGGAATTTATGAATGTAAATCAGATTGTACGGATTATTCCTACTTTAAAAGTTAATAATAGAAAATTAAATGAAACATTTTATATTGAAACCCTTGGAATGAAGGCCTTATTAGAAGAGTCAGCCTTTCTATCACTAGGTGATCAAACAGGCCTTGAAAAACTGGTTTTAGAAGAAGCTCCAAGTATGCGTACTCGTAAGGTAGAGGGACGAAAAAAACTGGCTAGATTGATTATCAAGGTAGAAAATCCCTTGGAAATTGAAGGACTCTTATCTAAAACGGATTCGATTCATCAATTATATAAAGGTCAAAATGGCTACGCTTTTGAAATTTTTTCACCAGAAAATGATTTGATTTTGATTCATGCAGAAGATGACAGAGCAAGTCTAGTAGAAGTAGAAGAAAAGCCTGGATTTCAAACAGATTTGGAGTCAATCCTTTTAAGTAAATTTGAGATTTCCATGGAATTACACCTCCCAACGGATGTAGATAGTTTCTTAGAACTATCTGAAATTGGGACATCACTTGATTTTATCCCAGCTCAGGGGCAGGATCTGACTGTGGACAATACGGTTACTTGGGACTTATCTATGCTCAAGTTCCTGGTCAATGAACTAGATATAGCAAGTCTACGCCAGAAATTTGAGTCTACTGAATATTTTATTCCTAAGTCTGAAAAATTCTTCCTTGGTAAAGATAGAAATAATGTTGAATTGTGGTTTGAAGAAGTATGAAGTGGACCAAGATTATTAAAAAAATAGAAGAACAAATCGAGGCAGGGATTTATCCCGGAGCCTCTTTTGCGTATTTTAAGGACAATCAATGGACGGAGGTCTATGTCGGCCAGAGTGACCCAGAGCATGGCTTACAGACTGAGGTAGGACTAGTTTACGATCTAGCCAGTGTCAGCAAGGTTGTTGGGGTTGGCACAGTTTGTACCTTCTTGTGGGAAAAAGGTCAATTAGATATTGATAGACTGGTAATAGATTTTTTACCTGAGAGTGATTATCCAGACATCACTATTCGCCAGCTCTTGACTCATGCAACAGACCTTGATCCTTTTATTCCTAATCGTGATCTTTTAACAGCCCCTGAATTAAAGAAAGCTATGTTTCATCTCAACAGACGAAGTCAGCCAGCCTTTCTTTATTCGGATGTCCATTTTTTGCTTTTGGGCTTTATTTTGGAAAGAATCTTTAATCAAGACCTGGATGTAATTTTACAAGAACAAGTCTGGAAACCGTGGGGAATGACGGAAACCAAGTTTGGCCCTGTTGAGCTTGCTGTTCCAACAGTCAGAGGTGTAGAGGCAGGCATAGTGCATGATCCTAAAGCTCGTCTCTTGGGCAGACATGCTGGTAGTGCTGGTTTGTTTTCGACTGTAAAGGATTTACAAATCTTTGTAGAACATTATTTAGCAGATGATTTTGCAAGAGATTTGAGTCAAAATTTTTCTCCTTTGGATGATAAGGAGCGTTCTTTAGCATGGAATTTGGAAGGAGATTGGCTAGACCATACGGGCTATACAGGTACCTTTATCATGTGGAATCGTCAGAAGCAAGAAGCGGCTATTTTTCTATCGAATCGTACCTATGAAAAGGATGAGCGGGCTCAATGGATATTAGACCGCAATCAAGTGATGGACTTGATTCGTAAAGAAGAGTAAGGAGAGACATGTCAAATAGTTTAAAAGGGACTCTATTAACAGTTGTGGCTGGTATTGCTTGGGGCTTGTCTGGAACGAGTGGCCAATACCTGATGGCACACGGAATTTCGGCTTTAGTTTTAACTAACTTACGACTTTTAATCGCTGGCGGGATTCTCATGCTCTTGGCTTATGCTACTGCAAAGGATAAAATGCTGGCCTTTTTAAAGGATAGAAAGAGTTTGCTGTCTCTTCTTATTTTTGCTCTAATTGGTCTGTTTCTCAATCAATTCGCCTATCTGTCTGCTATTCAGGAGAGCAATGCAGGAACAGCGACGGTGCTTCAGTATGTTTGTCCTGTCGGGATTTTAATTTATAGCTGTATCAAGGATAAGGTGGCGCCGACACTTGGAGAGATAGTTTCTATCATATTAGCTATCGGAGGAACCTTCCTGATTGCAACACATGGGCAGCTGGATCAGTTATCCATGACACCTGATGGCTTGTTCTGGGGGCTCTTTTCTGCCTTAACTTATGCACTTTATATCATTTTGCCCATAGCCTTGATTAAGAAGTGGGGGAGCAGTTTGGTCATTGGTGTGGGAATGGTTATAGCAGGTTTGGTTGCCCTTCCTTTTACGGGAGTTCTAGAGGCTACTATCCCAACTAGTCTTGATTTCCTTCTTGCGTTTGCGGGCATTATCCTTATCGGAACTGTCTTTGCCTATACAGCCTTCCTAAAAGGAGCCAGTCTGATAGGACCGGTTAAGTCAAGTTTGCTGGCTTCAATTGAGCCAATCTCTGCGGTTTTCTTTGCCTTCCTAATCATGAATGAACAATTTTATCCCATTGATTTTCTTGGTATGGCAATGATATTATTTGCTGTAACCTTGATTTCTTTGAAAGATTTACTCTTGGAAAAATAAAAAGACTCTTTGTCGTTCGTGACAGAGAGTTTTTGCCTAGTAATCTAATTGTTTTCAAGATAAAATTCAAAACGTTCGCCTACATATTGACTTTTTACATATTCAAAAGCTGTCCCATCTTCTAGGTAGGAGACCTGAGTCAGTCCAAGAATAGCATGTCCTTTTTCAACTTCCAAATAGTGAGCGATCTTTTCTTTAGCGAGGCGAGCATAAATAGTCTGCTGTGATTTGCCAATACGGTAGCCATATTTTTGCAGTGTTTGGAAGAAATGACTGGTGATTTCTTCTTTTTTAAAGTCCTTAATGAATTTTTCAGGAATAGAAGCAACTTCATAAACCAGGGGGACTTGGTCGGCATAGCGAACACGTTCCATTCGGATAATATTTTCTGTTGGAGAAATTCCTAACTTGGCAACTTCTTGCTCATTTGGAATAGTTCTTCTGTAGGAAATAAGTTGACTGGAAGGAACTTTCCCTTGTGATTTAACAATTTCAGTAAAACTGGTTGTCCCTCGCATCTTTTCTTGTACTCGAGTACTGGAAACAAAAGTGCCACTTCCTACACGGCGCTCTAAGACACCTTCTTCGACTAATAGAGATACGGCTTGGCGGAGGGTCATGCGGCTGACCGCAAACTGTTCTGCTAAATCTCTTTCACTGGGAAGTCTTTCTCCAATAGCCCAACGGTGCTCGTCAATATCCTTTTTAATCTGATCATGGATTTTCATATAAGCTGGTAGCATATTTTCACTTCATTTCTATCTTTTCTCTATTGTACCTTAATAAACAAGAAAAAGTCAAACTTCGCCTTGTTTAGTTGGTAATTCGCCCTTATTTGTGATAGAATATTGGAAAAAGATATTTCTTTTGAGAAAGGAAAAAGATGAGCAACATTTCAACTGATTTGCAAGATGTAGAAAAAATCATCGTATTGGACTATGGTAGTCAATACAACCAGCTGATTTCACGCCGTATCCGTGAGATTGGTGTTTTTTCAGAACTAAAAAGCCATAAAATTTCAGCTGCTGAAGTTCGTGAAATCAACCCTGTAGGAATCATCCTTTCAGGTGGTCCAAACTCTGTATATGAAGATGGTTCATTTGATATTGACCCAGAAATCTTCGAACTAGGAATTCCAATTTTGGGAATCTGTTATGGTATGCAGTTATTGACCCATAAACTTGGAGGAAAAGTTGTTCCTGCAGGTGATGCTGGAAATCGTGAATATGGTCAATCAACTCTAACACACACACCATCAGCTCTTTTTGAATCAACACCTGATGAACAGACTGTTTTGATGAGCCACGGTGATGCAGTTACTGAGATTCCTGCTGACTTTGTTCGTACAGGAACTTCAGCTGATTGCCCATACGCAGCCATCGAAAACCCAGATAAACACATTTACGGTATCCAATTCCACCCAGAAGTTCGCCATTCTGTATACGGAAATGATATCCTTCGTAACTTTGCCCTTAACATCTGTAAGGCTAAAGGCGACTGGTCAATGGATAACTTTATTGACATGCAGATCCAAAAAATCCGTGAAACAGTTGGAGATAAACGTGTCCTTCTTGGCCTATCAGGTGGAGTTGACTCTTCAGTTGTTGGGGTTCTTCTTCAGAAAGCAATTGGCGATCAATTGATCTGTATTTTTGTGGATCATGGTCTTCTTCGTAAAGGAGAAGCGGATCAAGTTATGGACATGCTTGGTGGTAAGTTTGGTTTGAATATAGTCAAAGCAGACGCTGCTAAACGTTTCCTTGACAAACTTGCAGGTGTTTCTGACCCTGAACAAAAACGTAAAATCATCGGAAATGAATTTGTCTATGTCTTTGATGACGAAGCAAGCAAGCTCAAAGATGTGAAATTCCTTGCTCAAGGTACCTTATATACAGACGTTATCGAGTCTGGTACAGATACAGCTCAAACTATCAAGTCACACCACAATGTGGGTGGTCTTCCAGAAGACATGCAATTTGAATTGATTGAACCGCTCAATACTCTTTACAAGGACGAAGTTCGTGCCCTTGGTACAGAGCTTGGCATGCCAGACCATATCGTATGGCGCCAACCATTCCCAGGTCCAGGTCTTGCTATCCGTGTCATGGGTGAAATCACTGAAGAAAAATTGGAAACAGTTCGCGAATCAGATGCTATCCTTCGTGAAGAAATCGCTAAAGCTGGTCTTGACCGCGATATCTGGCAATACTTCACTGTCAACACAGGCGTTCGTTCAGTTGGTGTTATGGGTGACGGTCGTACGTATGACTACACAATTGCAATCCGTGCTATTACCTCTATCGATGGTATGACTGCTGATTTTGCCAAAATTCCTTGGGAAGTTCTTCAAAAAATTTCAGTACGTATCGTAAACGAAGTGGATCATGTGAACCGCATCGTCTATGATATTACAAGTAAACCACCTGCAACCGTTGAGTGGGAATAGTCATCCAAGGACTAATTTTATATAGTTTAACGAGCCAGTATCTTTGGATACTGGTTTTTGCTTTCCTAGACTTTTTGATTACCTTTTAAAACTGGGTTAATTTTCGACAGTTTAATAGTTATTATGTAAAGCTTAAAAGATTAGAATTGTCAAAACAATCTTTCTAGGCTTGATTTTATCACTTATTTGCTATAAAATGAGAAGGAAAACGTCAAACTTTTATATTGCAAATAGGAGAAAACATGACAAAAACATTAAAACGTCCTGAGGTTTTATCACCTGCAGGGACTTTAGAGAAGCTAAAAGTAGCTGTTCAGTATGGAGCAGATGCTGTCTTTATCGGTGGTCAGGCCTATGGTCTTCGTAGCCGTGCTGGAAACTTTACCTTTGAACAGATGGAAGAAGGCGTGCAGTTTGCGGCCAAGTACGGTGCTAAGGTTTATGTAGCTGCCAACATGGTTATGCACGAAGGAAATGAAGAGGGGGCTGGCGAGTGGTTCCGAAAACTGCGTGATATCGGTATTGCTGCAGTTATCGTGTCTGATCCTGCCTTGATTATGATTGCAGCGACAGAAGCGCCTGGTCTTGAAATCCACCTCTCTACCCAAGCCAGTGCAACTAACTATGAAACGCTTGAGTTCTGGAAAGAATTGGGTTTGACTCGTGTCGTTTTGGCGCGTGAGGTTTCGATGGAAGAATTAGCTGAAATCCGCAAACGTACTGATGTAGAAATTGAAGCCTTTGTCCACGGAGCCATGTGTATTTCTTACTCTGGTCGTTGTACTCTTTCAAACCACATGAGTATGCGTGATGCTAACCGTGGTGGTTGCTCTCAGTCTTGTCGTTGGAAATACGACCTTTACGATATGCCATTTGGTCAAGAACGCAAGAGCTTGAAAGGTGAAATTCCTGAAGAATTTTCAATGTCAGCCGTTGATATGTCTATGATTGACCATATTCCAGATATGATTGAAAATGGAGTGGACAGTCTTAAGATTGAAGGGCGTATGAAGTCTATTCACTACGTATCAACAGTAACCAACTGCTATAAGGCGGCTGTGGATGCATATCTTGAAAGTCCTGAAAAGTTTGAAGCTATTAAACAAGATTTAGTGGACGAAATGTGGAAGGTTGCTCAACGTGAATTGGCAACAGGTTTCTACTACGGTACACCATCTGAAAATGAGCAGTTGTTTGGTGCTCGCCGTAAAATTCCTGAGTACAAGTTTGTTGCTGAAGTGGTTTCTTATGATGATTCGACACAAACAGCAACCATTCGCCAACGGAACGTCATTAACGAAGGGGACCAAGTTGAATTTTATGGCCCAGGTTTCCGTCATTTTGAAACTTATATCGAAGATTTGCACGATGCAAAAGGAAATAAGATTGACCGCGCTCCAAATCCAATGGAACTCTTGACAATCAAGGTTCCACAACCTGTTCAAGCAGGAGACATGGTTCGTGCATTAAAAGAAGGACTAATCAATCTCTATAAAGAAGATGGAACTAGTGTCACAGTTCGAGCTTAATAAGTAAGCAGAAAACGAAAGCTTTCCCTTTAATTCTACTTACTAAAAGAGCATTAGTTTAAAAATATATCAATTTCTATCCGAGATTTCATCTCGGATTTTTTCATTATTTTTCAGAAAGACCTAGATAATGGACGGATTTATTACAAGTTTTTTCCAAAGTTTTCTATACAATAGACTAAAAAATAGTAAAATTGTAAATAATTTTCATTAAGCGTTTTCAATGTTAGTAAAAAGTTGACAAATCCAATTTTTAGGACTAAACTAAGTAAGTAAATTTTAATTAAAAGGAGAATTCGTCATGAATTTAACATTTTTCGGTCTATGTCTTGCCTGTATGGGTGTGTCTCTTGGTGAGGGGTTGTTGATGAATGGTTTGTTGAAATCAGTAGCTCGCCAACCAGATATTATCGCTGAGTTTCGTAGTCTGATGTTTTTGGGGGTTGCCTTTATTGAAGGAACTTTCTTCGTAACTCTTGTCTTCTCATTTATTATTAAATAACGAAATATAAATTGGAGAAGGGAGAATGTTAGATGGAAGAAAGTATCAATCCAACCATCAATATTGGTCCTGTTACCTTTGATTTAACTTTGACAGCCTTGACTTTGCTGTCTGTGTTTCTGATTTTTGCATTTATCTATTGGGCAAGTCGTAATATGACGTTGAGACCCAAAGGTAAACAAAATGTACTAGAGTTTCTCTATGATTTTGTAATTGGATTTACAGAACCTAACCTTGGTTCCCACTACATAAAAGATTACTCACTCTTTTACTTATGTTTATTTCTTTTTATGGTCATCGCCAATAATCTTGGTTTGATGGCTAAACTTCAAACAACAGATGGGACAAACCTTTGGACATCGCCAACTGCAAATCTTTCATTTGACCTTGTCTTGTCTTTCTGTATTATTGTGATGGCGCACATTGAGGGGATTCGTCGTCGTGGGATTAAACAATACCTAAAAGGTTTTGTAACTCCTGCATTTATGACACCGATGAATCTACTTGAAGAAGTCACGAATTTCCTTTCTCTCGCTTTGCGGATTTTTGGGAATATCTTTGCAGGTGAAGTAATGACAAGCTTACTTCTTTTACTTTCACATCAGGCTATTTTTTGGTATCCAATCGCATTTGGGACAAACTTAGTTTGGACTGCATTTTCCGTGTTCATTTCTTGTGTACAGGCCTATGTCTTTACACTATTATCCTCTATGTACCTAGGAAATAAAATTAATGATGAAGAGTAGAAAGGAGTAACTGATGCACGTAACAGTAGGTGAATTAATTGGTAATTTTATTTTAATCGCTGGCTCTTTTATCCTTTTGCTAGTCTTGATTAAAAAATTTGCATGGTCTAATATTACCGGCATTTTCGAAGAAAGAGCTGAAAAAATTGCTTCAGACATTGACAGAGCTGAAGAAGCCCGTCAAAAAGCAGAAGTGTTGGCTCAAAAACGCGAAGATGAATTGGCTGGTAGCCGTAAAGAAGCTAAGACAATCATTGAGAATGCGAAAGAAACAGCTGAGAAAAGTAAGGCTAGTATTTTAGCAGATGCTAAACTAGAAGCAGGACGCTTAAAAGAAAAAGCAAACCAAGAAATTGCTCAAAACAAAGCTGAAGCTTTACAAAGCGTTAAGGGTGAGGTAGCAGATTTGACAATCAGCTTGGCTGGTAAAATCATCTCACAAAACCTTGATGGTCATGCCCATAAAGAACTCATTGATCAGTATATCGATCAGCTAGGAGAAGCTTAATGGACAAGAAAACAGTAAAGGTAATTGAAAAATACAGCATGCCTTTTGTCCAATTGGTACTTGAAAAAGGAGAAGAAGACCGTATCTTTTCAGACTTGACTCAAATCAAGCAAGTTGCTGAAGAAACAGGTTTACCTTCTTTTTTAAAAAAAGTGGCCGTAGACGAGTCTGATAAAGAAAAAACAATTGCGTTCTTCCAAGACTCTGTGTCACCTTTATTGCAAAACTTGATCCAGGTTCTTATCTACAATCACAGAGCAAATCTTTTTTATGATGTGCTTGTAGATTGCTTGAACCGACTTGAAAAAGAAACAAATCGATTTGAAGTGACGATTACGTCAGCTCATCCTTTAACTGATGAACAGAAGAGTCGCTTGCTCCCTTTGATTGAGAAAAAAATGTCTCTGAAAGTGCGGAGTGTAAAAGAACAAATCGATGAAAGTCTCATTGGTGGTTTTGTCATTTTTGCCAATCACAAGACAATTGATGTGAGTATTAAACAACAACTTAAAGTTGTTAAAGAAAATTTGAAATAGAAAGTGGTGTTCTTTTGGCAATTAACGCACAAGAAATCAGCGCTTTAATTAAGCAACAAATTGAAAATTTCAAACCCAATTTTGATGTGACTGAAACAGGTGTTGTAACCTATATCGGGGACGGTATCGCGCGTGCTCACGGCCTTGAAAATGCCATGAGTGGAGAGTTGTTAATCTTTGAAAACGGCTCTTATGGGATGGCTCAAAACTTGGAGTCAACTGACGTCGGTATTATCATCCTAGGTGACTTTACAGATATCCGTGAAGGCGATACAATCCGCCGTACAGGGAAAATCATGGAAGTCCCAGTAGGTGAGAGTCTGATTGGTCGTGTTGTGGACCCACTTGGTCGTCCAGTTGACGGTCTTGGAGAGATCCACACTGATAAAACTCGTCCAGTAGAAGCGCCAGCTCCTGGTGTTATGCAACGTAAGTCTGTATCAGAACCATTGCAAACTGGTTTGAAAGCTATTGACGCCCTTGTACCGATTGGTCGTGGTCAACGTGAGTTGATTATCGGTGACCGTCAGACAGGGAAAACAACCATTGCGATTGATACAATTTTGAACCAAAAAGGTCAAGATATGATCTGTATTTATGTCGCGATTGGACAAAAAGAATCAACAGTTCGTACGCAAGTAGAAACACTTCGTCAGTACGGTGCCTTGGATTACACAATCGTTGTGACAGCCTCTGCTTCACAACCTTCTCCATTGCTTTTCCTAGCTCCCTATGCTGGGGTTGCTATGGCGGAAGAATTTATGTACCAAGGTAAGCATGTTTTGATTGTTTATGATGATTTATCAAAACAAGCGGTTGCGTATCGTGAACTCTCTCTCTTGCTTCGTCGTCCTCCAGGTCGTGAAGCCTTCCCAGGGGATGTTTTCTACCTTCATAGTCGTTTGCTTGAGCGCTCAGCTAAGGTTTCTGATGAACTTGGTGGTGGATCAATTACAGCCCTACCATTTATCGAGACACAAGCAGGAGATATCTCTGCCTATATCGCAACCAACGTGATTTCTATCACTGATGGACAAATCTTCCTTGGCGATGGTCTCTTCAATGCGGGTATTCGTCCAGCCATCGATGCGGGTTCATCTGTATCTCGTGTAGGTGGTTCTGCACAAATCAAAGCTATGAAAAAGGTTGCTGGTACACTTCGTATCGACCTTGCTTCATACCGTGAGTTGGAAGCCTTCACTAAGTTTGGTTCTGACTTGGATGCAGCAACGCAGGCTAAGTTGAACCGTGGACGTCGTACCGTTGAGGTCTTGAAACAACCTGTTCACAAACCATTACCTGTTGAGAAACAAGTAACCATTCTCTATGCTTTGACACATGGTTTCTTGGATACTGTTCCAGTAGATGATATCGTTCGTTTTGAGGAAGAGTTCCATGCCTTCTTTGATGCTCAACATCCAGAGATTTTGGAAACAATTCGTGATACAAAAGACTTGCCAGAAGAAGCAGTCTTGGATGCTGCGATTACAGAGTTTCTCAATCAAACCAGCTTCCAATAAGAATAGAGGTGTCAGATGGCAGTATCTCTAAATGATATTAAAACAAAAATCGCCTCAACAAAAAATACGAGTCAAATCACTAATGCCATGCAAATGGTTTCGGCTGCTAAGCTAGGTCGTTCTGAAGAAGCTGCTCGCAACTTCCAAGTTTACGCTCGGAAAGTTCGCAAGCTCTTGACAGATATCCTTCATGGTAATGGATCTGGTGGCTCAACCAATCCGATGTTGATTAGTCGTCCAGTTAAGAAGACAGGCTATATCGTCATTACTTCAGACCGCGGTTTGGTTGGAGGTTATAATTCCTCTATTCTGAAAGCTGTTATGGAGTTGAAAGAAGAATACCATCCAGACGGTAAAGGCTTTGAAATGATCTGTATCGGTGGAATGGGAGCTGACTTCTTTAAAGCTCGCGGTATTCAACCACTTTATGAGTTACGTGGCTTGGCGGATCAACCTAGCTTTGATGAAGTTCGTAAGATTATTTCAAAAACAGTTGAAATGTACCAAAATGAACTTTTTGATGAACTCTATGTCTGCTACAACCACCATGTCAATACGCTAACCAGTCAAATGCGTGTGGAACAAATGCTTCCGATTGTTGACTTGGATCCCAATGAAGCGGATGAAGACTACAGCTTGACTTTTGAATTGGAAACCAGCCGAGAAGAAATTTTGGAGCAGTTGTTGCCTCAGTTTGCAGAAAGTATGATTTACAGGGCTATTATCGATGCCAAGACAGCTGAAAATGCTGCTGGTATGACAGCTATGCAAACAGCGACAGATAATGCTAAGAAAGTCATTAATGATTTGACAATTCAGTATAACCGTGCCAGACAGGCGGCGATTACACAAGAAATTACAGAAATCGTAGCAGGAGCTAGTGCCTTAGAATAGGCTCTAGTCCAGCTCGTATGAAAATGAACTTATACTCAATGAAAATCAAAGAGCAAAGTAGGAAGCTAGCCGCAGGCTGTACTTGAGTACGGTAAGGCGACGCTGACGTGGTTTGAATTTGATTTTCGAAGAGTATTAGGACCTAGTTGAGCTAGGAACCGACAGTATCTTATATAGAATAGGAGAAGGAGATGAGTTCAGGTAAAATTGCTCAGGTTATCGGTCCCGTTGTAGACGTCTTGTTTGCAGCAGGGGAAAAACTTCCTGAGATTAACAATGCACTTGTCGTCTACAAAAATGACGAAAGAAAAACAAAAATCGTCCTTGAAGTAGCCTTGGAGTTGGGAGATGGTATGGTCCGTACTATCGCCATGGAATCAACAGATGGTTTGACTCGTGGAATGGAAGTATTGGACACAGGTCGTCCAATCTCTGTACCAGTAGGTAAAGAAACTTTGGGACGTGTCTTCAATGTTTTGGGAGATACCATTGACTTGGAAGCTCCTTTTACAGAAGACGCAGAGCGTCAGCCAATTCATAAAAAAGCTCCAACTTTTGATGAGTTGTCTACCTCTTCTGAAATCCTTGAAACAGGGATTAAGGTTATCGACCTTCTTGCCCCTTACCTTAAAGGTGGTAAAGTTGGACTTTTCGGTGGTGCCGGAGTTGGTAAAACTGTCTTAATCCAAGAATTGATTCACAATATTGCCCAAGAACACGGTGGTATTTCAGTATTTACTGGTGTTGGGGAACGTACTCGTGAGGGGAACGACCTTTACTGGGAAATGAAAGAATCAGGCGTTATCGAGAAAACAGCCATGGTATTTGGTCAGATGAATGAGCCACCAGGAGCACGTATGCGTGTTGCCCTTACTGGTTTGACAATCGCTGAATACTTCCGTGATGTAGAAGGCCAAGACGTGCTTCTCTTTATCGATAATATCTTCCGTTTCACTCAGGCTGGTTCAGAAGTATCTGCCCTTTTGGGTCGTATGCCATCAGCCGTTGGTTACCAACCAACACTTGCTACAGAAATGGGTCAATTGCAAGAGCGTATCACATCAACTAAGAAGGGTTCTGTAACCTCTATCCAGGCTATCTATGTGCCAGCGGATGACTATACTGACCCAGCGCCAGCAACAGCCTTCGCTCACTTGGATTCAACAACCAACTTGGAACGTAAGTTGGTACAATTGGGTATCTACCCTGCCGTTGACCCACTCGCTTCAAGTTCACGTGCTTTGGCACCTGAAATCGTTGGAGAAGAGCACTATGCAGTTGCTGCAGAAGTAAAACGTGTTCTTCAACGTTACCATGAGTTGCAAGATATCATTGCTATCCTTGGTATGGATGAACTTTCTGATGAAGAAAAGACCTTGGTTGCTCGTGCCCGCCGTATCCAGTTCTTCTTGTCACAAAACTTCAACGTTGCGGAACAATTTACTGGTCAGCCAGGTTCTTATGTTCCAGTTGCTGAAACTGTACGTGGCTTTAAGGAAATCCTTGATGGTAAACATGACCACTTGCCAGAAGATGCCTTCCGTGGTGTAGGTTCTATCGAAGATGTGATTGCAAAAGCTGAAAAAATGGGATTTTAAGAGGTGATCTATGGCTCAGTTAACTGTCCAGATCGTGACACCAGATGGTCTCGTCTATGATCACCATGCCAGCTATGTATCAGTTCGAACTCTGGATGGTGAGATGGGGATCTTGCCACGACATGAAAATATGATTGCGGTTTTAGCAGTTGATGAAGTAAAGGTAAAACGTATTGATGATGAAGATCACGTGAACTGGATTGCAGTAAACGGAGGCGTTATTGAAATTGCCAATAATACCATCACAATCGTTGCTGATTCTGCAGAACGTGCTCGTGATATCGATGTTAGCCGTGCAGAACGTGCTAAGCTTCGTGCGGAGCGCGAAATCGAAGAAGCCCACGAAAAACACTTGATTGATCAAGAGCGTCGTGCTAAGATTGCTTTACAACGTGCTATTAATCGTATCAATGTCGGAAAAAGACTATAAGAAAAAATGAACTTGAGTTACCAAGTTCATTTTTTCTGTTTTCTTAAGGAGCAAAACTGATGCAGACTGCTTCTGGAACATAGAAGTCGTTGGAAAGTTCTGCTAGACGACCAGTTTCAGGATTGCGTTTAAAGATGGTTGCGTTATCAGAGTCTTGATGGACAGCAATGACAAATTCTTGGTCTGGTGTTAAATCAAAATCCCGCGGAGTCTGACCATGAGTAGGAACGATTTCTAACAACTCTAAGCTACCGTCCGCAAGGATTGTATATACTGCGATAGAATCATGACCACGGTTAGAAGCGTAGAGGTATTTACCGTCTTTAGAGAGACGAATAGCAGCAGTACCATTAAAACCTTCGTAACCTTCTGGTAGAGTTGAAATAACTTGCATGCGTTCAAATTCGCCAACACCATCGTAGATTAGAACTTCAATAGTGCTATTGAGTTCACAAATCAGATAAGCGATTTTATAGTGGTTATGGAAAATGATATGGCGTGAACCTGCTCCTGGCTGGCTGTGATAGGTATAGAGCTTAGATAATTTCCCTTCTTGATCAAGGTCATAAGTGATGACTTGGTCAGTACCCAAATCACAGGTCACTAGATAGTTGTCAGGTGTTAAATCTGTATAGTGAACATGGGGGGAAGCTTGATTTTCGTGTGGACCTTGGCCACTATGTTGATCCACATCACTAAGTATAAGACGACCATCTTCCTGACGTTTATAAACAAGAACCTGCCCTTTGTGGTAGTTAGCTGCGTAAACCAAATCACGCTTTTCATCAACAGAAACATAACAGTGAGGGGCTCCCTCTTCCACGACATGATTTAATAAAGTCCCGTCAGTTTGATAGGCTGCAATCCCCCCCTTATCGTCTTGGCTACCAACAGTGTATAAATGTTGGTGCTGGTCAAAAGCAAGATAGGTTGGACTTGGTTCAGGAGCAAAAAGTTCTAGGTTTGAAAGTTGTCCAGTTTCTGTATCAAAGTTCGCCTTGTAAATTCCTTGGGAAATACGACGTGTATAAGTTCCAAAATAAACAGTTTCTTTCATGATAATACCTCTTTATAAAGATAAGACTATTATATCACAAAAACTGTAGTTGGAGGAACTCTATAACACATAAAGATAAGTATAATAAAATATCAAATTTAGCTTGATTTCCTTTTGAAAAGTGCTATAATAATCCTATACAAATTGCAAAGGAGTTTTTTATGAAAAAACGTGTTTTCTTAGCAACTGGAGTTGCGGTACTCTCAGCAGCTGTTCTAGCAGCTTGTTCATCTGGTAATGGGAATAAGGAAGCAACTAAACCAGTTACTTATGCCTATGTATTTTCATCAGATCCTGCAACTCTGGATTATACAGTTTCTGGGCAAAAGTCTACAAAACAGATTACTGGTAATGTCATTGATGGACTACTGGAAAATGATCAATATGGGAATCTAGTACCATCAGTTGCAGAAGATTGGACTGTTTCCAAAGATGGTTTGACTTATACCTATAAAATTCGTAAGGGTATCAAGTGGTATACCAATGAAGGTGAAGAATATGGAGAAGTTAAGGCTCAGGATTTTGTGACTGGTCTAAAACACGCAGCTGACAAGAAATCAGAAGGACTTTATCTTGTACAGGATTCTATTAAAGGATTGAATGACTATATCAATGGGAAAACAACGGATTTTTCTACTGTTGGTGTAAAAGCAACAGACGATTATACTGTAGTCTATACTTTAAACCATCCAGAATCTTTCTGGAATTCGAAGACAACAATAGGAGTTCTTGCTCCTGTTAGTGAAGACTTTTTAACTTCTAAAGGAGATGACTTTGGTAAGGCGACTGATGTAACAAGCATTCTATACAATGGGGCTTATCTTCTAAAAGGTCTTACATCTAAATCTTCTATTGAAATGACTAAAAATCAAAACTATTGGGATAAACAAAATGTCTTTATTGATGATATTAAGTTGTCTTACTTTGATGGTCAGGATGCAGACTCTCTTGGACGTGGTTTTGATGAAGGAAATTATCCTGCAGCACCTCTCTTTAAAAACTCTGCTAACTATGAACGGCTAAAAGAAAAATACAAAGATAACATTATTTATAGTCAACAACAAGGAACTACTTTCTATATTTCGACGAATATTGACCGTGTTGCCTACAATCACACCTCTAAAACAAGTGATGCAGAAAAAACATCTACTAAGAAGGCCTTGCTGAACAAGGATTTCCGTCAATCCTTGGCTTTTGCTACAGATCGTAAAGCAGGGCTCTCTCAAGTATTTGGGGACGAAGTAGCACCGCGTAAATTACGTACAAGTTTAACACCTCCAACATTTGTACAAGTAGGAGAGCAGTCATTTGGGCAAGTAGCTAAGGCAGAATTGGATAAATTAGATGGTGTATGGAAAGATGTCAGTCTTGATGATGCTCAGGATTCACTTCATAATGTAGACAAGGCTAAAGCTAAATTTGAAGCTGCCAAGAAAACTCTTCAAGCTGATGGAGTACAGTTCCCTATTCATTTAGATATTCCAGTATCTTCTACTCGTCCAGAATTTGTGCGTCAAGCTCAATCTTATAAACAATCCGTCGAGGAAGCTCTTGGAGCAGACAATGTTGTAGTTGATATTCAACAAGTTTCTGATGAAGAATTGGCAAGTATGACAATTCTAGCTACTTCTAATACCAATACTGACTGGGATATTAATGCAAATAGTGGATGGGGACCTGATTACGCAGATCCTTCAACTTATCTAGATATATTTGATCCAACATCTGGACCAAATCTTCTTGGTTCCTTAGGTGTAACACCAGGTAAAGACAGTTCAGCAATCAAAGCAGTTGGTTTAGATAAGTTTAAAGAGTTACTTACGGATGCTAGTGGTGAGAAAACAAATCTTGCAAACCGATATGCCAAATATGCCAAAGCTCAAGCTTGGTTAACAGACAGTGCCTTGGTGATTCCTGTACACTCAGACGGTGCCCAAATGCTAGTAACGAAGAAAGTTCTAGGTACTGGTGCAGGTGGCTGGGTAGGTGATAAGACTAGTGAACATAGCTATAAATACCTTAAACTCCAAGATAAGATTGTCACTACTAAAGAAATGGATGAGTTCCGCAAGAAATTTGCTGAAGAAAAAGCCAAATCAAACGCTGATTATCAGAAGAACTTAGACCGTCATATTCAAGAATAATCGAATCTCCTCTTTTGAGGGGATTTTTTATGTCGCTGTATCCATGTAAGCACTTTAAAAAAGAGTTATTTTTTCCTAAAAATGATATAATGAGAGAACGATAGAAAGGAAGTATTTATGGAGCAAAAAGAGAAACATTTTAGCCTATCTTGGTTTTTCAAGTGGTTTTTGGATAACAAGGCCATTACGGTATTTTTGGTAACCTTATTATTGGGACTGAATCTTTTTATTTTAAGTAAGATTAGTTTTTTATTTTCACCTGTTTTAGACTTTTTGGCAGTTGTGATGTTGCCTGTCATTCTGTCTGGACTGCTATATTATTTGTTAAATCCTATTGTTGATTGGATGGAGAAGCATAAGATTAATCGCGTTATAGCCATTAGTATTGTCTTTGTGATTATCGCCATCTTTATCATTTGGGGCTTGGCAGTAGCTATTCCAAATCTGCAGCGTCAGATCTTAACATTTGCAAGAAATGTACCAATCTATCTCGAAGATGCAGACAGAGTTATTAATGATTTGGTCACCAAGCGTTTGCCAGATGATTTCAGACCTCAATTAGAGCAAGTTTTAACAAACTTCTCTAGTCAGGCTACAGTTTGGGCAAGTAAGGTTTCATCTCAGGCAGTCAATTGGGTGAGTGCCTTTATTAGTGGGGCATCTCAAGTGATTGTTGCCTTGATTATCGTTCCTTTCATGCTCTTTTATCTCTTGCGTGATGGGAAAGGTTTGCGTAACTATTTGACCCAATTCATGCCGACGAAATTGAAGGAGCCTGTTGGACAGGTTTTGTCAGATGTGAATCAACAGTTGTCCAATTATGTTAGAGGGCAAGTAACAGTGGCTATTATTGTAGCAGTAATGTTTATGATTTTCTTCAAGATTATTGGTCTACGTTATGCGGTTACGCTGGGTGTTACTGCTGGTATTTTAAATCTGGTTCCTTATCTGGGTAGTTTTCTAGCCATGCTTCCTGCCCTAGTATTGGGCTTGATTGCTGGGCCAGTCATGCTTTTGAAAGTAGTGATTGTCTTTATCGTAGAACAAACTATTGAAGGCCGTTTTGTCTCTCCATTGATTTTGGGAAGTCAATTAAACATCCATCCTATTAATGTTCTTTTTGTCTTGTTAACTTCAGGATCCATGTTTGGTATCTGGGGAGTCTTGCTCGGTATTCCAGTTTATGCCTCTGCTAAAGTTGTCATTTCAGCTATTTTTGAATGGTATAAGGTAGTTAGTGGCCTATATGAACTAGAAGGAGAGGAAGTAAAGAGTGAACAATAGTCAACAGATGTTACAGGCTTTGGAAGAGCAAGATTTAACCAAGGCTGAGCACTATTTCGTCAAAGCTTTAGAAAATGATCCAAGTGACCTTCTGTATGAGTTAGCTACTTATCTTGAAGGGATTGGTTTTTATCCTCAGGCCAAGGAAATTTACCTGAAAATTGTAGAGGATTTTCCAGAGGTTCATCTTAATCTAGCTGCAATTGCTAGCGAGGATGGCCAAATCGAGGAAGCATTTGCCTATCTAGAGGAAATCCAAGCTGACAGTGACTGGTATGTTTCGGCTTTGGCTCTGAAAGCGGATCTTTATCAGATGGAAGGTTTGACAGATGTGGCGCGTGAGAAACTTCTGGAGGCTTTGACTTACTCAGAGGATCCTCTCTTGATATTGGGCTTGGCAGAGTTGGATAGTGAGTTGGAAAATTACCAAGAGGCTATTCAAGGCTATGCCCAGTTAGATAATCGTACTATTTATGAGCAAACGGGCATTTCTACCTATCAACGGATTGGATTTGCCTATGCCCAGTTAGGGAAATTTGAAACAGCTACAGAGTTTTTAGAAAAAGCTCTGGAGTTAGAATATGATGATTTAACAGCTTTTGAGTTAGCCAGTCTTTACTTTGATCAAGAAGAATACCAAAAAGCTGTCCTCTACTTTAAGCAGATCGATACCATTTCTCCTGAATTTGAAGGCTATGAGTATGGCTATAGCCAGGCCTTACATAAGGAACATCAAGCTCAAGAAGCCCTGCTTATCGCTAAGCAAGGCTTGGAGAAAAATCCCTTTGAAACTCGTCTCTTGCTAGCTGCTTCACAATTCTCTTATGAACTGCATGATGCTAGTGGTGCAGAAAATTATCTCCTTACTGCAAAAGAAGACGCTGAGGATACGGAAGAAATCTTACTCCGTCTAGCTACTATTTATCTAGAACAAGAGCGTTATGAGGATATTTTAGACTTACAAAGTGAGGAGCCAGAAAATCTCTTGACCAAGTGGATGATTGCTCGTTCCTATCAAGAAATGGACGATTTGGATACTGCCTATGAGCATTATCAAGAGTTAGCGGGAGATTTAAAGGATAATCCAGAGTTTCTGGAACACTATATCTACCTCTTGCGTGAATTGGGCTATTTTGAAGAAGCAAAAGTCAATGCACAAGCTTACTTAAAACTGGTTCCAGATGATGTACAAATGCAAGAATTGTATGAGAGATTATAACACTAAGTCTGGGAGAAAACTCAATTTCAATAGAAAATCAAGTAAATTTTCCTACAATAAAACGCATAATATCAAGTTTTTTTTGAACACCTGATACTGTACTGACCCCAAAAAGTTAGACAATTAATTTATCCGAAGGATTTAGTTCTGTATTGCACAG
>NZ_JUPG01000108.1 GCF_001074825.1 Streptococcus pseudopneumoniae | reverse complement strand
AGTTTTTGTTGTTCCCCAATCTTTTGGGATTCCATCAAGGTCTTCTTTGTTCGTAGTTTCTTCATAGCATCCGCCTTGGTCGAACTTTGAGCATGGAGGCTCACAATCAATTCCAAATCTCCTTGCATGAGGTCTCGAATAAACTGATCACCTAATTCCATACCGTAGTCTCTCACATAGACAATCTGCAATAAGCGGTCATTGATTTGTAGGTAATTCTTGTTTTTAAAATCCAAGAGATTAGGTGCTATGAAGTGACGAGTTGTCTGACCAGATTTCGTTAAATCACGGTAAGAAAAAGGAAGATGGTGTTCTCCTCTAAGCATATCGGCCAACAAGTTCACCCGTTCTTCACCAGCTAAGAATTCAAAACGTGCATCAATTTCTGAGAAACCACTCTTGAAATATTCTCCTATTTGAGACAAGGAACGATAGGCTTGTTTGGGGTTAGAATCATTTCTACCAAAGCTAATCAGTTTCACAGCTGAGAAATTATTTTCACCACTGTCTAAATTCTGATTCATCATCCGATTCAGTTCTTTACGATAGGTATCATACCCATCTTCTTTTTCCTCATACAAAACACTTTGTCTAAATTTTTCTAAATTCAATCTTTTATTAAAGATAGTCAATTGGAAGTTGGTTTGGTCATCTAAAGAGTTAATCAAATCAGAATACTTCTCAATGATTGCCCCCTTGTCTTCTAAACCAACAGTCTGGTAATTGACATCACCAAGTAAATAGCTTTGTGAGAAATAATCT
>NZ_JUPG01000107.1 GCF_001074825.1 Streptococcus pseudopneumoniae | reverse complement strand
TGTGCAATACAGAACTAAATCCTTCGGATAAATTAATTGTCTAACTTTTTGGGGTCAGTACATATAGTATGCGTTTTGTAATAGATAAAGAACTATACTCTTCGAAAATCTCTTCAAACCACGTCAGCTTCACCTTGCCGTAGGTATGGTTACTGACTTCGTCAGTTTCATCTACAACCTCAAAGCAGTGCTTTGAGCAATCTGCTGCTAGTTTCCTAGCTTGCTCTTTGATTTTCATTAAGTATAAGTTAGTCTTTTCTCAAGCTCGGATCTTGCAAACTCTGCACACTGGCATTAATCACCGCGCCGACAATCAAAATCTTAGCAATGAGAATAAACCAGAACATCATGACCACCACGACGATGGAACTAAAAAAACGCACGTCCACTATGTGATTGACATAATTGTTAACATAGACTGAAAAGATATTAAGTAGTAAGACCAAGGTCAATAAGACAAAGGCACTACCTGGCAATACATGTCGAATCCGTCGAACCTTAACATTGGGCAGAAAATAGTAGAGCATGACCAAGATTGCAAAAATCAAGGCATAAACCAAGGGGCCTGTCAGATCCTGCAGGTAATCAAATAGTGGAGTATCCAATTTCCAGTAGCTTTTGATGAGGTTGAGGAGCATGCGGCCAAAAACACTCAAAAATAGAGCCAAGGCAAAGAGAATCTGCAAACCGAAACTGACAAACAAACTCATGAGCTGATGGGAAATCATTCCTCGATTTTTTGCTACTCCGTAAGCTTTATTAAAGGCTTTCTGCAGAAAATTCATGGATTTTGAAAAGGTCAAGAGGGCTGACAAAACCGCAAAACTCAACAAACCCGTTGAAGGTTGGGTCAGCACCTCTGTAATAATCTTTGCGACCACATCATAAACCGTATCTGGCAAAAATTCATTGACAACCTTTAAAAAATTGGAAACTGGAATCTGAAAATAGGGGAGAATATTGACCACCACCAAAAGCAGGGGGAAAATCGAAATCAACCAATAGTAGGCTACTGCGACACTGGTCAACTCACTATCCGAGGCTTGATAATAATGCAAAAAAGCTTTTACTAAAGGCTTGTCTGTCAGCTTTTGCCACCACTTCTTCATATCACACTCCTTCACTTATAAACTTGATTAATTTCTTCTTACCAATTCCACCATATCATAAGGCAGGGTATTGGCAGCTTCCTTCAGAGAATAGTTCTCTAAGTTATTCACATTTTGTCGTAACTTCTTGGCATACTTGGTCGTAATCAATCGTTTTTCTTCATATTCAAAAATCAACTTACGCTCCAGATAATAGCCTCTCAGCATTTCATCTATATTGTTAGGCTTGACACGATTGATAACCCGTTCGACAAAGGCACCACTGGTGATAATAGCTGTTTCACGGAGACGAGAATCCTGCATGAAGCTGATTAAAGAACTCTTATAAACCCCTTTAAGATTCTCCAGACTTTCGATAATCATCTCTGTATTTTCTAGATAGAGTTCTGCAATTTGGTCATAGTCAAGGGCTCTGAGTTTCTGTGATTCTTCATTTTTCCAACTACGGAAGGTCTTGCCTAAGGTAAAGACTTCATGAAGGAGAAAACGTAAAATCCGCAAAGAAACAAGGAAATAATAGGTCAATCGTGAAGCAAACTTGCGATTGATACTTTGTTCCATGTTTTTCAGATAACGTTGGTAGACTCGATAGGCACGCTCACTCATCTTGCCTTCTTCGTAGGCCTGTTCCAAACCATCACTTTCAATACTGAGGATGAGAAGTTTCAAGGTCTCCCAGTCTTCTTGAGCCCCCTTATTTTCTTGGCTCAAGATAAGGTTCTCTATTCGTCCATGATAATTGTCAATAGCTGCATAGAGAGGGAGCTTATTCTTATGAGTTTCAAGTTCTTTTTCTAACTCCGAAGTAACCTCATTCAAAATGGCGATATGCATGAGATAATCCTTGCTTTCTTCCTGTTCATCCGAAAGATGGGGCAAGACCAAGAGACCTGTTAAAAAGCTTACAAGTGTCACACCTGCGACGAGGAAAAGCAAGAGAGGATACTCCTGCTCTAGATTACTTGGTATCAGAAGAATCGTAGCAATCGACACCGTTCCCTTGACACCTGAGAAGGTCAAAAGAAGCATGTCCTTCATATACTTATTTAGCTTTTTCTTGAGACGTCTAGTCCTATAGGCATAATAGCCATAAATCATGATAAAACGAATGGCAAAGAGGACAAAGGTTAGGGCGACAAGAGATAGCAATAAAAGTAAGGGATTATAGATTGGATTGGTCAAGATAGGCTCTGCTATCATTTCCAGCTCCATCCCTAAAATCACAAAGACAGAACCGTTGAGCATAAAGTTCACTGTATGCCAGACCGTCTCGGTCACCGTATCCACTTGGGCTTCGAGGAGCGTAATTTTCTTAAAGCGGCTTGCCTTTAAAATCCCAGCAACTACAACGGCAATAATCCCTGAAACGTGGACTTCTTCTGCTAGGAAGAAGGTTACCAAGGGCAAACTCAATTCCAGAAGGAGCTCACTAGCAATATCCGTTGCTCGCACACTTAGCAAGAAGCTATGGAGGAAACGGTTGATCATGGCTGTTAAAAAGCCAATCAAAAAACCGCCTAGAATTGAAAAGATGAGCGAACTACTAGCTTGCCCAAGGGAAAAGGCTCCTGTTGTCCAAGCTGTCAAAGCTACCTGAAAGGCAACCAAACCAGAAGCATCATTCAAGAGTCCTTCACCCTTAAGGATATTGGACACGCGCTTAGGAAAGCTAAAGCGCTCTGAAAGAGAGGCAAAGGCCACCAAGTCCGTTGGGCCAAGAGCTGCCCCAACAGCCAAGCAAGCTGCCAAGGGAAGACTGAGCCAAAGAAGATGGGCCAAGCTACCCAAACTTAAGGTCGAGATAAAAATCACTGGAAATATGAGATAAACAATGATTCGCCAGTGTTTTAAAATAGCCGTAATATCCGCTTCTTCCGACTCTCGGAAAAGCAAGGGCCCAATAACCAGGGCCAAAAACAACTCTGTATTGAGGTGAAAGTCGGTATTGGGTAAAAAGAGACCAATCACGATTCCCAAAAGAATCTGCACCAAAGGTAGAGGCAAAAAGGGCAGGAGCTTATTTGTTGTACTTGAGACAATCAAAACCAGTAAAAATAGGATGAGGTAAATCAGTAATTCCACGCACGTCCTCCTTAATCTTTTTTACAACAGGATTCAAATATCTCCTTCTGCTCTTTGATTTTTTGGTCAATCTTGGAACAGTCTTTGTGCTCAATTTTTCTCTGGCACCGTTCCATTTCAAGAGCAACTAATTTTTTCTTGATTTTAAGCATTTTTTTGCTCATGTGTGCTTGGTCTAACACACCCACCGCTCGTTCGTGGTGGGTTGATTCAACAAAATTCTGGCGCATGGCATCCAGCTTTTCACGTAGGTATTGTTTATCCATGTCTATATCTCTCTAATTTTTCAATCATTACTAAAAATGGTGGGTTGTTGACTTGGTTTAAAGTTCGGTAAATGGCAGCTGTGTACTCTTGTTGGTTCAACTGGCTAACAAAATCCAAGACAGCATCCCTCTCTAGGTCTCCTCCTTCATGACCATAGTAGATCATGATAGCAATTCGTCCACCTTTGACAAGCAAATGACACAGCTTTTCTAATGCTTCAATAGTCGTCTGAGGTTGGGTGATAACAGACTTATCAGCTGATGGCAGATAGCCCAGATTAAAGATCCCTGCCTTGGCTTCTGTCACAAACTGGTCCAGTGTTTCATGACCTTGCAAAATCAACTGGACATCTGTCATTCCAGCCTGGTGCAAACGCTCTTGCGTCTTTTCCAAGGCTTGCTCCTGAATATCAAAGGCATAGACTTGCTTGGCTATCTTGGCTAGAAAAAGAGTATCATGCCCATTTCCCATGGTCGCATCCACTACGGTATCGTCCTGAGTTACAACCTCAGCTAAAAAATCATGTGCCATCTCAAGTGGTCTTTTCATTATTAAACTCCTGTTTTACAGCCTTACATCCTTGAACGCTTCCACGACGTCGCATCTCCATCTCAATGCTGTTGAGAACTTCCCATTTATTGAGGCTCCACATAGGCCCAATCAGCATATCCCTAGGTGCATCTCCTGTGATTCGATGGATGACAATATGTTTGGGAATGATTTCCAGTTGATCACAGATAACCTTGACATATTCGTCCTGACTCATCAATTGCAAACGTCCCTCGTGGTAATCTCGTTGCATACGTGTATTGGTCATCAGGTGAAGCAAGTGCAGTTTAATTCCTTGAATATCGTTATCCGTGACACAGCGGCGGACATTTTCAACCATCATCTCATGGGTTTCACCAGGAAGTCCATTGATCAGATGGGAGACAATCTCAATTTTGGGATACTTTCTCAAACGCTTGACCGTTTCCACGTACAATTCATAAGAGTGGGCACGGTTAATCAAATCAGAAGTTGTTTCAAAAGTAGTCTGCAAGCCCAATTCAACCGTCACATGCATGCGCTCCGACAATTCAGCCAAATATTCAATGGTTTCGTCTGGTAAACAGTCTGGCCGCGTTCCGATATTGATTCCTACTACACCTGGCTCGTTGATAGCCTGCTCATAACGTTCTCGGATGACTTCCACCTTTTCATGGGTATTAGTAAAATTTTGAAAATAAACCAGATACTTCTGAACATCTGGCCACTTACGGTGCATAAAGTCAATTTCCTTATAAAATTGCTCACGGATAGGGGCATCTGGTGCTACGATAGCATCTCCAGAACCTGAAACCGTACAAAAAGTACAGCCTCCATGAGCCACAGTTCCATCACGATTGGGACAGTCAAATCCCGCATCGATAGGAACTTTAAAAGTCTTTTCTCCAAAGAGTTTTCGGTAATAATCATTCAAGGTATTATAAGATTTCATAACTTTCATTATAACAAAAAACACCCACAATCTCAAAAGCCTGACTTTCCTATAAATTCCTCTGTTTCTCGTTTCCTTTAGGCATTTTTTATGATACAATATGGATATGATTTTAATGAAATTAGCATCTATTTTATTATTGATACTGACCTTAGTCGTCTGCATTATCATAACCAAACTTTTTAGATTAAAAAAAATAGGACGAAACTTTGCGGATTTGGCTTTTCCAGTTTTAATATTTGAGTATTACTTGATTACAGCTAAAACCTTTACCCATAATTTCCTCCCTAGACTCGGCCTAGCCCTCTCCCTCCTAGCCATTATTCTCGTCTTTTTCTTCCTTTTGAAAAAACGTAGCTTTTACTATCCTAAATTCATCAAATTCTTCTGGCGTGCAGGATTCTTAGTGATCCTTATCATGTATATCGAGATGATTGTTGAATTGTTCTTAATGAAATAATCGAATCCCTAAACATTTTCTAGGGATTTTTGCTTTCTCTAAAAAATAGGATAGACAATAACACTATACAATTTTATACAAAGAAAATCCCTTAGAAACTTATATTCCAAGGGATTTATCTTCTATCTAAGACAAGAACTTCTCTCTAATCTTTAACGATAAAGAAGGTATCAAAATTTCTAGTCTTCTTTTTTACCTTTAGTGGCTACTAAGCCTGCACTTAAACCAAGAAGAGCTAAACCTGCTGCTACTGCTGCTTGTTCTGCCTCTGTTCCAGTGTTTGGCAAGTGATTCTTTTCATCTTGCTGGGCTTCAACTGAACGTGAGCTCACTTGTTTTACATCCGTTTTCTCAGTTGCTACTTGTTGTTTCATAGTTTCTTTAGCTTCTGGTTTTTGAACATCTTGATCTTGTAGAACAGACTTGCTAGCTTCCTGAGGAGCTGGTTTAAGCTTTTCTTGAGAAGCTGATTTTGTATCCTTTATAGCTGTACCAACCTCTACAATACGGTCCTGAGCTATAACTTTATCATAGCTTTCTTTCTCAGTCCGCTTGCCATTTTCTACTTCAATCAAGTGAACACGGAGACCTTGTCTTCCTTCTTGAAGGATGCGAGTTTCACCTAGATATAACTTGTCAGACTTACGCTCCTGGATCTGGAAGTCAATTGTTTCTTCCTCAACAATAAGTTCTGGTCTGTTGAAAACTAGAGCATTGGATTCGTCCTCTGTAAGAGCGGTTCCTGGTTTAGTTCCGACAACGACAATGCGATTTGTTGGAGACTCTAGCACTTCATGGAGTTTTTCTTCCTTACTTCCATCAGAATTAATGCTTGTAAAGGTACGTTCCTTACCGACTTTTCCTTCTTGTTCTACACGAGTTTCACCAAGATAAAGCCTTGAATCTTTTTTCTCAACTGTCTTGTAGGCCAAATCTTGTTCAACAACTTCTAATTTTGGTAAGTCCTCTTGCACCGCAGCAACTGTCTTCGCAGAAACTGGTTTTTCTTTAGTCAACTGGATACGGTATTCCTTGGCTTGTTTTCCACTCTCTGAAACTAGGCGAACAAGTACTGGAAGGCTATCATCTCCACCATCTACAACTGTTGAAGCAACCTGATTTGTAGTTGCAACAGAGACTTTTGGACGTTGACCTTTATAGGTGATTTGATAGTTTTGACGATTTTCAGTAAAATCTGGAAGTTCTTTTCCATCTACAAGAATCTTCGCTTGAGTGCTTTCTTGAGGCAATTCACTCGGTGCAAGGAAGGACATTTCAATCATCGCAACACCGCTCTTGTCTGCCTTACGCTCCATGCGCCATCTCATAGCTTTGGCTTTCACCTCTTTAAATGTCACATTAATTTCATCACCCGCTTCGATATCTTTATTCGCGTGATACGGAACAGCAATCCAATTTTCTGGATTATTAAATGGATGATCTGTTTCGTAAGCTTGGTAATTTGAATAATAAGTTGGCACTTCAAAGTCTGGACCAATATAGCGTTCCAAAACGAGTTTAGCTGGTGCATCTGTACCACTATCTGCAAAGAACTGGAGTTTGGCTTGTGCAACAGTCCGTTCTACAATCTTACCCTTTTCACGGAAAATGACCCCTGCTGATACTTCTGGATTAGTGGACGGTCTTGCAGACCAGTTTGTCCAACGACGATTTTCTGAATGATCCCCATCATTGATATAATCTACACGGTCATGAGAACTATCGTCAATATCGTTGGTTGCTGAAGCAAAGGCCTGATTCCCATTTTCATCATAATCAGGGTTCTCTGAGAGAACCTCCCCAAGTTTATCTGTCACTCGTACAGAGAATTCAGTAGTAAGATCGCTACCAAGGACACGGCCTCGAACGATAAATTGACCTGCTTTTGTTAGATTTTCTGCAGGAACTTCTTCCCATTCAACTGCTAGATCTTTTATTTCGTAGCCGTCTTTACCTGTGAAGTAAACTGGAACCTTAGTCGGCAATTCGAATGCTTGACCTACTTGTAGCAAGCGAGCTTGTTTAACCGCAGCAACTGGTTTACGAGAGAGCAAGTCTTTATTGCTTGTAAAGTGTATACGGTATTCTCCTAGGATGTCACCATTTTCAGCTTTCGCGATGACACGAACTGGCTCACCTTCACGAACACTTGGAACGACTGTAGCAAGACCATTATTGCTAACACTTGCTGTTACTGCAGGAACTTTTCCATCTACAGACTCAAGGTAGTAGTCAGTCAAATCAGGGTTAAAGTTTGCTAAGTCTTTACCGTCAACTTGGATTCTTGTTTGTCCTTGTTTAGCTGCTGCGACTTGTTTTGCAAAGATTTGTACTTCTGTGATAGACGTTCCACGCTTGTTATCTGCTTTAACCATGCGAATACGAACAGCATAGGTTTCAACTTTATCAAAGCTAAAGTGGTTCATGTCTCCAGCCTTAAGTTGAGCAGGGGCTTTTAGATTAGTCACTGGTTTCCAGTTAGCAGGATCATTAAAGACATGATTTTCACCGCTTACAAAGCTAGGATTTTTAGGAGCTGTTGGAACGGTTTTACCAACATAATACTCAATCACATAAGACTTAGGAGCACCCACTCCGTGGTCTTCATGGAATCCAACACTTAAGTTATCAACTGATCGTTTGCTCAAGATACCTGAATCTCCAAACAGAACACCGACTGAAGCTTCTGGATTACTGCGATTCCAGTTTGTCCAACGATTGGCTGGTCGATCATTAAAGGAAATCAATTTATCGTTGACATTTGAAACAGGGTCGGTTGGATTTGAGTCTGAAGCAAAGGCAAGTGGCAATTCTGAACCTGTCCATTGGTCAGAAATATTTGCACCTTGCTCAGTTTGAGCAGATACGCGAACATGGAGTTTAGTTGTTAATTGCGTACCTTCTAGGCGACCATTAACTGTAAAGACACCTTCCTTGGCATATTGATCTGGACGAATCGTATCCCATGCAACCTTAGCTGATGAAACGTGACCATTTGAATCATATGTACGAACGCTTTCTGGTAATTGTGGTGCTTCTGCGATTGGAGTTGTCACACTGACTTCTTCAACTGAAACGATGCCTTCTACAGATACTTTAGCACGCGCTTCCAAGTCAAGGCCTTCAACTTTACCTAACACTTCAAAGCTTTGATAGTGATCTAGTTTTTCTTTCGGAATAGCTTGCCAAGTTACTTTGTGAGCTTTAGGGAAACCTTTGTCATACTCAACCGTTACTGTTGACGGAAGAGTAGGTTCTTGGTGTAAATCTGTCACTACATTTACAGGACGGATAGATTGCGCAATCTTCTTCTCAGTATTGGCTTGAATAGTGAAATTAACCTGGCCTTCAGCACCCTCATATACAGCTTTGAGAGCGACTACTCCTGGTTTATGCAACTCAAGCATTCCTTTTCGGACTGCAACTTCCCCTTCACCGCTTGTAGAGAAGGTTACTTTATCAGCTGGTAATACAGCTTGCGTTCCATCTTGATAGTGAGCAAGAACAGACAATTTCACTGTTTGATCTTCTTTAAGGCCGTCAGCTTGCTCCACTTGCAAGCTCAAATGGTCAATTTTTGGTGCTTCTTCTAGGAATTGGATTGCATAAGTTTGAAGTGGGCCACCATCTTTAGGCTGAACAAAGATGCTCGCACGCATGCCGTTTGCTGCGCTTGCTTGAAGGACTGTAACATCAGCATTTTCAGCACTTGCTACGACTTCTGGCAAGGATGCACCGTAAGCAAGAGTTCGGTATTGCATTGGATTTTGACTAGTAAGACCAGTGACAGCTTCGCCACCAACCGTTACAGTTGGTTCTACAGGTGTTGTAGCATTTCCTTCTTCTACAGCAAGAGTTGCATGAATAGTTTCACCAGCTAACTGACCAGTCATTTGAATACGTGATCCTGGGACTGAAAGTTTGGCTTTATCTGCTTCTGCAATCTCCCAGCTATCTACTTCATACTCTTGTACACTTCCATCGGTTACAAGTATTGACACATATTTATCTACAGTGTTCCAGTTAGCTCCAGGAGCAACACGTTTAACTGTTGGTAGTTCTTTCGCAATTGCTAGAACCTCGACACGCGCCTCTACCTCACGTCCATTTGCTGTACCTTTAGCAGTCACAACTCCTGCTTGACTAACATCGACTTGAGACCAAGTTACTGGATGTTTTTCACGACTACCATCGCTGTATACAAAACCTACCGTCTTCGGCATTTTTGGATCTTTTCCTAGCAATGTACGAACTTTTGCTACTTCTGTACCCAGAACAGTCTTTTCTTGTCCTTCTTTTTTACCAGTAAAGACAGTCACTTGGTCAGATTTCAAGAGATCAGAATGAGCAGTAAGGGTGAATTTTCCTGCTTGCTCGGTCGATTTTACAATGGCAACACCTTTACCATTAAAGGCTTTACGAATCCATGAACCATCGGCTTGCTCTTTGAAACGTTCACGGCTGGCTTGTTCTCCGTTATCGACACCAACAAGCTGACCTTGACCATGCAATTGGAAACGAACCATATTATTAGCGGTTGGAACTAGATGTCCTTTGCTGTCTACAATCTCATAATAGATATAAGTCAAATCTTTACCATCTGCCGCGATTGCTTGTTCTTCTTTGATAAGACGAACAGCCGCTGGTTTGCCAGCAGTTGTGATCTTGTCTCGAGCAATTTCCTTGCCAGATTCATCACGAGCTATTGCTTCCAAGGTACCTGGTTTATAAGCAACTTTCCATTCAAGATACAATTCATTAGCATTGGCACCTTCTTGGTAAGTGCGTCCATCGCTAGTTTGTTTTTTAGTAAAGGTCTTCTGTCCTAGGGATTCACCATTCAACAATAGCTCCACACTTGCAGCGTTAGAGTAGGCACGAACTGGAATTTTACCATCTGCATCAGCTACATTATCTTTTAGAGTTGGGTCCTCCCAGTTCCAGTGAGGAAGTAGGTGAACCATCGGTTTTTTCTGAGCAGATACCCATTGACTCTGGTAAAGATAGAAATCATTTTTTGGAATACCAGCAGTATCTACAATACCAAAATAAGAACTTTTGACTGGTGTATGATTTTGATTGTGCCATGGCGTAGGCTCACCAATATAGTCAGTACCAGTCCAAATAAACTGTCCAGCATAGCCAGCATTGTCACGGTCAAAAGTCCATGAAGCTGTTGCTGTTTTACCCCAACCAACACGATCATTTCCATAATCAGACTGCTCATAGTTACGATAGTCTTGATTACTGTGTACCAATTCACGCTCTGGACGATAATAACTTCCACGAGTACGAGTAGCTGAGGAGGTCTCTGAACCATAAATCAACCACTTTGGATGCTTAGCTCTAAGAACTTTGTAGTTATCTTCTGAGTAGTTAAATCCAACCGCATCCAGTTCATCAGCAATTTTCTCATGCCCACCGCTACCATTACCAAAACGGAACTTATCAGCCCCCATAGTCACATAACGAGTCTTATCAACATCCTTGATTACTTTAACCAAACGTTTAACAGTAGCTAGAGAATGAGTATCGCCATTAGCTTCTCCAATCTCATTTCCTATAGACCACATAAAGACAGCTGGGTTATTTTTGTCTCTTTCTACCATGGTACGTAGATCGTAATCTGACCATTTTTCCCCTTTTTTAGCTTCAGGGTGAGTTGCATCTTTTTCAAAGAAACGACCATAGTCGTATGGTTTCTTACCTCCATACCAAGTGTCAAAAGCTTCTTCCTGAACCAATAAACCAAGTTCAGCTGCAATCTGTAGTGTTTGAGGACTTGCTGGATTATGGGTTGTACGAATTGAATTCACTCCCATATCCTTCATCTGTTTCAGACGGCGATATTCAGCCTTGTAGTTCTCCTCCGCACCCAATGCTCCATGATCGTGGTGCAATGAAACTCCATGGAACTTGATGTGTTCACCGTTCAAAGAGAATCCTTTATCTGGAGTCCAGTTATAGTAACGATAACCAAATAAATCCTTCTTAGCATCTACAAGCTGTCCATCTTTGTAAACACGAGTTACCATCTCATATAAAGCAGGTTTATCAGATGACACTGTCCATAACTTAGGTTTTTCCACCTCTAGAGTTGAATCCAAATGAATAGTTTCTCTAGCTTTTAGAATCTTACTCTCAGTTCGAACAAGTTCTGTAACTGCCTTCCCACCTCGTTCAAAAATTTGATACTCTGCTACGAGCTCATGATCCTTATCATCTGTATTAACGATTTTACTGCTCACATGAGTCTCAACCTTACCATTTTGTTGGTCTTCAAGTTTTGGAGTTAAGATAGTTGTACCATTTTTCTCAACATGAACCTTATCTGTCACTTGCAAGTTCACATCACGATAGATACCACTTCCTGAATACCAACGACTACTTGGCTGTTTATTTACTGCATGAACAGAAATAACATTCTCTCTTCCATCCTTATAAAGATAATTGGTAATGTCATATGAAAATTGATTGTAACCATTTGGATAGTGACCAACTAACTGACCATTAACAAATACTTGAGAATCCATGTAAACCCCATCAAAGGTCACACGGACATCTTTATTTAAATCTTTTTCGTCTAACTTAAAAGTTTTACGATACCATCCATCTCCACCATTCAGTTGTCCTCCTTCATTTTGAGATGGTGAATCATGATCAAAATCAAAATGAATACTCCAATCATGAGGAAGATCCATTTTTTTCCAAGAAGATATATCTGCATCTGGTTTAACAGCTTCTTTAGCATTGGCATTTAGTTTAAAGTGCCAATTTTGATTGAAAGAAAGGTTTCTATCTTCAATTAACTTATCAACAACTTCATTTGTAGCAGATTTGAATTCCTTCTTATCTTTTGAAACAGCAGGATCTTGTGATTCCGCTTTATTTGTTTCTTCAGATTTGTGTTTTTCCTCAGATTTATTTCTTTCCTCAGATACTTTCGTTTCTTCTATCATACTTTTCACTTCAGTCTTACCTTCTTCTAAAGAAAATTCTTTATTATCAGCAACTGTAGCTGGGGAGTGATCTTCATGAGCCTGGTCAGAAACACCTACAATATCTGCATTATCCTTAAGAGATACATTATCCATTTGTTCACTTGCTTTTTCTGAAGCTATCACTTCAGATGTATGTCTTCTCTCTCCTTGATTTTCAGAATCATCATCCTGCTTACTTATTGAAATCAGTTCATTAGTATTTTCATTCGCATAAGCAGAAGAAGCTAGACTAAGGCTTGATCCTAATAACATCATACAGCTTCCTATGAGTACTGAGCAAGCACCAACTGAAAATTTTCGAATACTATAAACGCTCTTTTTGTTCCAATTACCTTTTTGCATGTAACTCTCCTTATCGGTAACCGCTTTCATTTTTTCTAAAAGCAAGCTCCTTATTATAATTATCTTATAATACAATTTTATAACCAATAAAAAATTTGTCAACCTTATACAAATAAAAACAATATTTTTGATTGTTTTTTATAAAAATTAGAGAATTTCCAGAGAGAATCGGAGTTTTTTATTATAATAATCATTATAATATACTTTTTTGGAATTTTAAAATGGAATAGCTTTTTACTATCTCAAACAAAAAATTTATTTTATCTTAGCCTAATTTAAAATCAAAAAAGTAAGCTAGAAATAATCTGTTACCACCAAAAATTCTTTTTTACATTTTTAGACATAGAAAAAGATCCAACAAATATTTCAGTTAGATCCTGACTTTATTCACTCTTCCTTCTTATTTTCCTTCTTTATCCGGAAATAGGTAACCAATACCTACACAAGCTAGCACACCTGCTCCAATTACCAAGCCACTTGAAATTGGCAAAAGGTCCAAAATTGCATTTGCGATGATAAAAGCAATAATCAGACACATCAGACTAGCCTTGTAGTCCTTTTTCAAAAGATTCTCTAGAGTGAAAAATAGGAACAGACCCACAGGAATCAGTGACCAGAGGTTGACATCCAAACTTGGCCAGCCAATAGAACCAAAATACAATACTGTCGTTGCTGCTACTAAAAATACAATCCCCAATAATTTTTTCATTTGTTTATCTCCAATTTCTTTTTTAGGAACTTGAGTTATCTAATACTACCCCCTCACGTCCCTTACAAAAATCATTATAGCAGAGGGCAGTTCCAAGAACAAGGTCTTTTGCCTATCTGGTCTATACATCGGTCTAAGTGGTTGAAGAGTTAAAAGAAAGAGGCTGAGGGAAAAACTACCTCCCAAATGAAAAGGAATTAAGCAACCAAACGCTACTTAATTCCTTGAAATTGTCTCATCACCTCTATTAGCCTTTAAATTTTGAAAGACTCTATTTGCTAATCAATATTTGTCAATACTAACCCTTTCAATCAATTCATTAGTTTTCTAAACTAAGTCTATTAATAAATCCAAAAAGAGTAGCACTATCAAAGCAAATTAAATAATTGAGTTATAAATAGCTATTTTCACAAAATTGTTTCATCACCACACTATCTCATCTCAGTACATAAACCATTTTTTTCATCTATAGCTTTGGTCTTAATCTTGATCTTTTTTCTTCAATCCAAGAAATGCACCTACGGTAAACATTATTCCAGCAATGAATGGCGTAAAACCTTCTCTAACTGTTCCGGTTTTTGGCAATCTATCAGAATTGTTAGTATCCGATTTACTATCGATATTGGTATGTTTATTAGCTATATTCTCTGGTTCATTAAGATAAACTTCCTTCTTATTTTCAAATTTTTTATCAGGAACTGTAGCTGTAACATCCTTAGTTGAATCAGATCTTTGACTTTCATCTAATTGACTATAATTTACTTGTACAGGAACTGTAGCTTTGACACCTTCAGTTGAATCAGATTTGTGTGAAGGATTTTCTCTTTGTAAATCCTCCTTTTTGTAATTTTCATCTAATTGACTATGATTTGCTTGCACCTTATCTTTCTTTTTGGATACATCAAAAGTAGGTTTATTTTCCTCTTCCTTTTTCTCCTCTATTTTCTTGAATACAGGTTTTATAAGGGTATCTTTTGATAGATTAATAACATAACCAGCATCTTTTTTCCCTTCGACACCAGAAATTTCCCAGCCATCAAATTGATAGCCTTTTTCTAATTCACCCTCATAGACAGGTAAAATGAAATCTTCTTCCGACACTATCGTTGAACTCATTTCTTTTCCATTATGAATGGTCACAGTCACCGTATGAGGTTTTAATTCACTCACCTCTCCCGTATCTTTGTTTAAAATGAATTCTTTTACGGTCGTATTTCTTGCAAAATCTTTTACAACAATCTTAATGTTTAGTGTCTTATCTGTTAGTTGTTTAATATCATCAAATGATTTGTATTCTTTTCCATTTACATAAATATGTTTGTCTTGAATCTCACCATCGAATCCATTATTTCTTTTATCATTGATGTTAAAAACTACAGATTTTCCCTTAGCATATTCGATACTAGTATTTCCTTTTGGATCAATGTTTACTTCTGGTTTAACATTATCATATAAAAATTGATAGTGTACTCCAACCGCTTTCGCATTCAAATCGCTATAGCCAGTTTGAAGATAAACATTTCCATCCATATCTGTTACCTTATCTGGAAATCCGTTTGCTTTATAGTCTTTCATTCCCCAGTCCATGATGTCACCGTCTTTAACATTAAGCTTAATGTTAAAATCTCTAGTGTTATCAATGTGTAAATCTCCGTAGATTAAATAATTATCTACAACAGATTCATTAACTCTCAACTCCCAGTTAAAACCACCCTTATCAGAAATCTTACCTCTTAAATAAAATTCTGGATTTCGTACATAAATTTTATTAAATTTAGACGGATTAAAGTAGTTCTTGTCCATTGAAAGATTTACTGGTTTTGCATCAATAAATAACGTAGAGCCATCTTCTTTTATAGCTTCTACATTGGACTTATCTTCTCCTGTGTACTCTTTACCATCCTTACCAAATAATACAAGTTTAGAAGGATCTGTTACAAGATTTCCATCTTTATCGATTGCCTCCCCTTTATCGTTCATTTTAAAGGTAAATACTTGATATTTTACAATGTTAAAGCCGTCTAAAGCCGACATTAATACGGATTGAGTACTTCTTCCATCTTCAACATTTCTACTATCAGCATAAATTATTTTTTCTGAAAGGACTCTTAGATTAGGATTGGTCTTTTGGATTTTTGCTATATCTTCCTTGTTATAGACTCCATTTCCTTCTAACATATCCGTTTTTCCAGGATTATAGGTAGTCACTTTTAGTGCATAGCCTTTTCTTAGAATAATGTTATCTTTTAACAGATATTGTTGTTTTTCTGAATCAGAATAAATTTTACCAGATTCCATGTCCGTTAAATTGTTTGGTTTGTTCTTTGAAAGATCTCCTTCTCCTAATTCTATTACATTCCCATAACTTGATGCATAGGGATATTCTGTTTTAGTTTCCTTATTTTTTTCAGGCATTCTAATTTTAGTTTCAGCTTTTATCTGATCATCATCTTTAACAAAGAATCTCATATCTCCTGAAAAAGCTAATCCATCCACAATATCATTAATATTAGCGTATAAATCAAATGTCATCGTTTTTGAGTGGGAATCATACTTGGTCGTTTTGATTTCTATCGATTTATATTTATTACCATAATATACCTTGGCATTTTTAGAAACATTACTTATCTTTCCAAGAATTTCAAAGTGTCCATCTTTAGACGGGCTTAGAACACCATAAATTTTTGATTTGATTTCGTCAAGTTTTTCAGTTTCATATTCTAAGGCGCTACCATCGTCATAAGCAATGATATTTCCCTTATCATCGTATTTATAATCGTATTCTTCTGTCCTCTTACCAGTTTCACTTGTAAAGTCATCAACTTCTCTAAATTTCTTTTTAATGAGTTTCTTCAAGTCTTTACTTTCAAACTCTCTAATTGTTGAAATCGTTTTATGAATAGTCAAGCTAGATTTTTCTTCGATAGATTCTTCATTTTCTTGATGATGTTCTACTTCAGTTGTATCTTTTTTAAGACTATCCTCTTTTCTATTTTCTAAATTTTTAAATTTAGATTCGGAAATCTCGCCAAGTTTTTGGTATTTAGATGAATCCTGATCAGGATCTACTAGATAATAGGAAATCATCCCCTTTTCATCAGCATGATCAGCAAATTTAATTCTATGAATCTTTGTGAAATTGCTAGAACCATCTAATGCAATGACTTCAATGATTTTTCCTCTTAAATCTCCTGCACCCTTAATTTCATAAATGGTATTTCCGTCTTTGTCAAGTTTTCTATTTCTTCCTTGACCCTCACCTGCGTAAGTTACTTCAAGATTTTTCTCAACTTCTCCATCTTCATTAACCAGAGCGGCACCGGCATACCAAACTTCGTTTGCAATCTCGTCAAATTTTTCAGGATGTTCTTTTTGATCTCTCGCAAATAGAGTTTCATTCTTGTATTGATCTTTTACCTTGTGATAAGTATCCTTTGTAATCAGCTTAATTTTTTCAGGATTTGAAAAATCAACCGAAACAATCTTAGGGGCTGTGTTATCAATTTTTACAGGAATATAGGAAACCTGCCATGGGTAATCTTTAGTTAATCTATATTTAAATTTATAGAAATATTGACCTTCTGCAATCGGTTCAAATTGACCTCTTATCCTAGTAGCTGGATCTTGCTTATCCTTGCTTTCTGGTGCATTTTCTTCTCTACCTCTAGGGTTATAGATGAGTCCATCCCATTTCAAGTCGCCCCAAACTTTTAGCTTAGAAGATTTGATTCCCTTTGCATCATTTCTCTTAGAGTTTAAAATTCCTTTAATAAAGTGTTCTCTCGAAATGACTTTTAAGTCTCTTTGATTTTCTCCCTCTTTATTTGTATTTACTATTGAAATCATTCCTTCTTCTGCACTTCTTAATACAAGTGGAGAAGGTGTTAATCCTCTCTCAAGTTGAGCATCTTGAGGATTTCCATTTGAATCTAAAGGATAAATTTTGGCAATATTAGAACCACTTGATGATGGTGCGTTGATTCCTTCGTTATTGAAAGCAAACAATTCTGGATTTTGATCAAGCGATGTTATATTTTTATCTTTTCTATTTTGTATAACTCCTGCTGGATTAAATTTATCTATACCATGTTCTCCACCAATTCCCTTATTTAAGGTTCCTGGAATTTTTGGTTTACCATCATCATCATAACCTTCCATTGTTTTTGATTTTGAACCTTCTTCCCAGGCCCATTTATCAAGGATTGGTTCCTTATTCCAATCCCCAGTAAATCCCATTAGAGGCATCGATAAAGAAGGTTGGAAATTTGTTTTCTTACCATTGGAGTTTAAAGCTTCCATTTCTTCCACTGACTCAAAATGAATAAATGATTCTACAAATTTATTTTTATTTTTAGCCTCTCCAACGTTTATAACCGCATTTAAATCAAAGCTAGAATTTGGGCCTATAGTGAAAGTATCATGCTCAAATGTGATATTGGCTCCTTTAACTTTTTCTGGGTGGATTTCTGGAACAATTTGCTTCCCATCTGGAGATTTTTCGTCTTTGTATGTTTCATCCAGTTTTAGTCTATCAGTTAGAGCATCTGTAGTTACCGCTGATGCTGAAACTTTAAAGGTCAAAGGTCTGTTTGATGTATTGTGAAGCTTAATTGTAAAGTATTTTTTATCTCCTTTTATTTCTTTAAGAGAAATAGAACCATAAGAGTTTACCAAACCTTTAGAATCCGTGTTTTTGAAAGTCGCTACAACTTCATTCCTCAATGCATTGGCAACATTAATTAGCCCTGCTCCCTGTTGTCTAGGTGATGCAAAGTATTGACTTTTTTCTTTCCAAGAAGTCGCATCCATCATAGGCCGTGCAGTATTTTGTAGGGCTATTTTTGTAAGACTTGTAAGGTCTATTTTGTCATCTCCCTTAAGATTTTTCAAGGCAGGTCTTTCAAGCATTTCCTTTAACTTTGGTCTAATCAAAACAGTAGAAGCTGCCACGATAGGAGTTGCCATACTAGTCCCTGACATATAACCATAAGTTGATTTCCCATTAATGACATTGAGAGTGGATTTAATATTTTTACCTGGTGCTGAGACATCAGGTTTTAAAAGTAAATCTGTTCTTGGCCCCCAAGATGTAGATCCTGCTGGAACTATGACATCTTCTTTATACAATTCTTTGTCTGTGTCAGGTGCAAACTTAAAGTCAATCTCTTTTTCGTCACCTACATTCGGTTTATTAGAATTATAGCTGACCATATCAATTGGATAGTATTGCTCCAATTTATCTTTGAAATCTTCCTTACTATTTCTTTTAACCTCAGTTTTTTTATCAGGATTAATCATGTTCCATAGCTTTACACCATCATCTCCTGAAATTGAAAATACTTGACTTTTAGTCCCTTCATCCGCTTCATATCCCATGGCTGGAAGCTCTGTCCAATTATCTCTATTGTAGTAATTGACAGTATTTACAACCATAATGCCACGTGCGCCCTTATCCGTTGCTCTTTTAAAAGCATCTTTTAAATCCTTGGTATAAATTCGATCCATTACTGCAATTTTGCCCTTAAGATCCAATCCTATCAAATCTTGGTCTTGACCTTTACCTATATATACAAATTTCAATTTATCAGGAGCTTTTGAACCATCTTCATTTGTTGTGATTTTATTCTTATCGAAAAAGGCCCCTATATTTCTGTATTTAAAACTTTCTCCACCTATGTTAACTTTATCAAACTCAACTGTTTGATTTTTAGCAGAAGCAACTGCTATCGCATCTTCATGTGCTGCAGTTCGTGTTACATTTCCAGTGTCGGTCATTTTCAGATTATTATTTGCCACTAAATCCCATGAAGAACTTGAAGCAGAAGTCGCATAGTTACCCGTAGCTACAACCATTGGAATGCCTGCTTTTCTTAGCGCTCTAATAGCTTCCCAATATTTCTCACCTACAAGACCTGTTCCTGTAAAGCCAGATGATACCGAAACAACATCGACATTGTGTTTGATCGAATCTTCAATAGCATGAAACATTGTTTCATCTCCTGCGAAGCCAGATCCTGCGTCAGAGTACATTTTATAAGAGAAGATCTGTGCATTAGGAGCAATTCCATCTATTCCGTTAAAGTTTTTAATATCTTTTTCAGTATCATTTCCCGCAAGAATCCCTGCAATATGCATTCCATGTGGATCAAAATAATCGCTTCCATCATCAGCTTTTTCTACAGTAATTTTACCACCATTATAATAATTGAACGCATGAGGGATTTTATCACTCAACCAGAAATTTTTATCAGTACCTTTTAAGTCTTCTTTTTTGAATCTCATTGAGCCTTTAGCATCATCATCAATCCTCATGGCCTTATGCCTATAATCTGTCCCAGTATCGATATTTGAAATGACCATACCTCTACCATCAAAATTTTTACCAAATGGAGCATTGATAGATTTTAGGTAATCAATTGCCTCTTCAACTCCAATTTCCTTCCTAGCATGATTCATCATTGGCTGGACTTTTTGTGATCGTTCAACCGATGAGATACCTTCTATTAGTTTAATTTTGTCCAGATTATCTGGAGTTGTTTCTATTGCAACACCATTAAAAACTGTATCATAAGTATATAAAACTTTTGTATCCTTAAGATTGGATAATTCCTTGATTGCTTTTTCTCCAGATTCTTTATCTTTAAATTCAGCAATATAGACAAGTTTCTCCTCTTTTTTGGGACTTTCTGGGTCTTTACTTGCAGACGAGTCCGCTTTATCTTCTTTGGATTGATTGGAATCTTCTTTGATTTTTTCTTCTTCATTGCTAGTTTTGTTATCTATCACAGATTCTTTACTAACAACTTCTTTTTCCTCAATAATCGTTGTTTTCTTCTCTTCAGTATCCTTTGAAGTTTCTATAGCATTATGAATATCTTCAAGTTTTTCTTTGTTTTCTTTTTGTTTATCTACTACTTTTTCTTTATCAGAGATAGTTAAAGCATCTTCAGAGCTAGATGTGTCTGCTAAAACTACCTCATTAGGGACATATGCTGCTAAAATAACTGCAGCTGTGGTTAGTGACAATACTGTACTTTTTTTCATTTTAATTCCTTACATATTTATTTAAATTCCAATAGATAAAAACTTTAACTTTGCTAGCCTTTGTTATAAACAGTTTTACTAAGTATTATCTAGGAAATAGAGTAGTACATTTATATATAATTGTTAGCTCTCTGAAAAATAGTATATCAATTAAAAAAATTTAAGTCAAGAAAAATTAACATGCATTAATTTATTTTTTAACACGCGTTAAAAATATAGAGTCAAAAACTTTCGTAGTTAACTGGGGAATATTATCAGAACATTCACACCATCAAAAATAGTAGCAATCAAGTTGAAGCACTAGCAACATCACAAAGTCAAACATCATTGATGAAATATCAGCGCTATTAAACAATATAAATAACCGCTAAGAATAAGGCTTAACGGTTATTTTCTACATATCTAATTTTTCAAATCCTCAGTCATATGTTCACCTGTGACCTAGGCTTTACGAGTGTCTTGCTCTAGCAACTAATACTCAATAAAGATCAAAAAGCAAACTAGGAAGCTAGCCGCAGGTTGCTAAAAGCACTGCTTTTAGGTTGTAGATAGAACTGACGAAGTCAGCTCAAAACACTGTTTTGAGGTTGCAGATGGAAGCTGACGTGGTTTGAAGAGATTTTCGAAGAGTATAAGCCAAATCGGCGATTACGCTTACAATATAGCACTCTGAGAATAGATGTCAGAGAATTTTTATCTCTATTAGAAAAAGCCTGTCCTGAGACAAGGCTTTGATATTCTATTATTTACGAACCCGCACTTTCGTAGGCATCTAAGCCCCTATCCCAAAGTTTCAGGGAAATGACAAAGAAGACCAGGGAAATCAACATCAAACCTCCGATGTTAAAAAAGACATCCTTGTCCTGCAAAAAGTAGCTGGCAGGATAGTAGGCCGTAAAGGCAAAAGGCACGATAAAGCTGATCAACCAACGAAGAAGCGAATTGTAAATGGAAATCGGGTACTTGGCAAAATCATTAAACATATAAAAAATGTAAATCATAGCTCCTGATTGCTTGGTCCAAAAAGCGATGCTGGCTGTCGCGATTTTCAAGGAAGTATAAATCAAGGTCGCAAAAGGAATACAGACTAGGAAAAGCAAGAATTTTGGAAGAGTCCAAGCAATGCTTGATACTGTTGTCGCTAGTAAAATTCCACCGACCAATAGTTCGCCCAAGGCATCAATCTGAAAAGTCTCGACTAGAATGTGAAAGAGGGGATTGATGGGACGCGTCAGGTACTTATCAAATTCTCCTTTTCGCACCAAGCGCTGTCCCAGAGCCCAAAGATTGTCAAAAAAGAGATGGTCCAATCCCTTGGGAATCAAGGAAAAACCATATATAAAGGTAATTTCTTGAAAAGTCCAACCTTCTAGGGATGGGATGTGTTGAAAGATGACATTGAGAAACAAGAGGTTCAGGCCTTGGGTCAGAAAAACTCCCAGAACACCAACTACAAAATCCACCTTGTATTCCATGATTTGCTTGATATATTGTCTGATAAAAATCAGATGCATGCGTTGATATTTTTTCATACTAACCTCCTTGAATGGTGATAAAGGACTGGACTCGTTTCCAAATCAACTGAGACAAGCCCACCATCACTAAGAGCCAGAAAAACTGCAAAGCGAGCGCTTGAAGCATCTGACTGGCATCGTATTTCCCAACAATGATCATAACCGGAGTGTAAATCAAAGATGAGAAAGGTAAGAAGGACAGAATATCTGAAACCACCTTTGGAAAGAAAGTCAAGGGAATCAAACTGCCAGACATAAAGGCCACTATGGAAGTCTTGAGTAGATTGGAACCCCAAAGATTTTTAAACACAAAGGCAGAAAAACCAAAACAGATATTAAAGAAAAAGTTAATCAGATAGGCCAGCGTTAAGCTAAAAAGATAAAGGACAGTTAATCCCAGCACTTCTACAATACCTTGCCCAGATAAGATTTTCATCAAAACAATGACGCTTAAAAATGGCAGGCCAACGCTGATAAAAATCAACCACTTGGAACCTAGCTCGGTAAAGAGATAAGAAGCCGCAAAATGCACTGGTCTCAACAAACGCATGATAATGGAACCATCCTTGACCTCCTCCCCAATCATAAAGGAAGAATCTGACCTAGTCAGAAGATTGGTCACAAAACTCATGATAATGTAAAGGGTGATATCCGCCATACTGAAACCCTGAATCAAGGACTCCTGTGAGGAATCAAAGACAGCCTTCCAGAGATAAAAAGCCACAAAAGCCCCCATGACATCGCCTATCCGATAGAGAATAAAGTTGACTCGATAGGTAATCAACTCCTGAACACCTGCATTGATAAAGGGTTTATAACGTCTCCACAATTTGATCATCTTAGAGCTCCTTTCGATAGAAGCGACGGATAATATCCTCGATATCCGTATCCACCATCTTCAAATCGCGGATTTCAAAATCAGACAGAGTTTGCTTGATAATGTCAGCTGACTGGTAGCGAGAACTATCGAATTCAATGTTAAGACTATTCCCTTGTCTATCAATGATCATATCAGGCAGGCCTTCATAGTGAGAGACGAGATGACTTTGACCTGGTAGCAGTTCAAAAGAAAGAGTCTTCATCTTACCAAATGTGTCCTTAAGCTGGCTAACCGTTCCATCAAAAATCTCCTGCCCCTTGTCTATCATAAAAATCCGATCACAGAGTTGCTCAATATCACTCAAATCGTGAGTAGTCAAGAGAATAGTTGTTGCTTCCTCTTGATTGATCTGGGTAATAGCCCGACGAATGTTGTCCTTAACGGACACATCCAAACCAATGGTCGGTTCATCTAAAAAGAGAACCTTGGGATTGTGAAGCAAGGAAGCTGCAATGTCCGCCCGCATGCGCTGACCCAGTGAAAGAGTCCGCACGGGGTCCTTGATAAAATCCTTCAAATCCAAGACTTCATTCAAAAAGTCCATTCGCTTATGAAAGAGCGAGTCTGGCACATCGTAAATCTCCTTCAAGACCGTGTAGGTCTCTTGCAGAGCCAAATCCCACCATAGCTGGGTGCGTTGTCCAAAAACGACTCCAATATCCTTGACATAATCTTGGCGATTATCCTGTGGAATCTTGCCGTTAATCCTACAAAAACCAGATGTCGGTTTCAAAATCCCTGTCAGCATTTTAATGGTTGTCGACTTCCCAGCACCATTTGCCCCGATAAATCCTAAAATTTGTCCTTTTGGGACCTCAAAGGTCAAATCTTTGACCGCTTCAAAGGTCTGCTTTTCAGGATGAATAAAGGAACGTAAAGCCCCCTTCAAACCCGGTTCCTTAACTGTCTTCACAAAATTTTTCTGAAGATGTTCCACTTCTATCATTGCCATATCTATCTCCCTATGGTAAGGAATAACAACATTGTATTTTTAACTACAAATATTCTAAATCCTTACTTTCTACACCTTCTCAATATTATTACAGAAAGCTTTATACCAACCTATTATAATCCAATAAAAACTAGAATGCAAGCGTTTGCCTATAAGTTATGAAATTAGAGATTTCTCGCTTAAAATGGTATTTTAAATCAAAAATTATGGCTTAATAGTTTTCTGAAAACATCAAAAAACCTGCCCATTGGGCAGGCTACGAATTGTAAAAAGGCAAACTATTTTGAACAATATGAATCACTATTTAATCAAAGAACTAATCTTTCATAATTCTTTTCACAATCCCATTTCTATCAATTAGAAAACAATCTGGAAAGGTCATCTGCTCCCATTTTTCATAATCAAAACTGGAATCAAAGTGATGAAGTAGTATTCCTATCAAATTCTCGTGTGAACTAAGTAAAATCGTTTTTTCTGATATCATAGACATTCATTTGATGTCTATTAACTACGAATTTTTGACCGATATATGTCTGTAATTCATTTTCCTTTTGTAAACTGATTTTGTGAAATATAAATATGGAGACTAAAACACAAGAATGAAACTAAAAAGCCAATACTAAATTATTTTAGTTTTCCAGAATATTATTGTACAAAAAAAAGGTTGTGTCTGTAAGATTCTAGTGACTTCTGAGATTAGTCTAGCACCTTACTTTCTAAACTATAACAGTGGTTTATTTAAAATACTTTCTAATGTCACCCTTTCCCTTTCTTCCAGTTGAGAATCTCTCCATCTATCATAGGCTTCATCTGCGTATGAAAAGCTATCATATTTCCACTGCAAATATTCTTCAAGATGGTACTGTAAACTTGAATAATCAAAATTTTCTACTGAGATATCATCCCATTCATAGACCCCTAATAACTGCTCTATTATTCTATTTTCAAATTCTGATATTTGTTCTTCAACTTCCCAATCCAAATCAAAGCCATCTGGGTCATTAGTACAATCAACGTCTTCCTTTTCCAAAGTGCTGCTACTGTCTAAATAATCTTGGAGTAACTCAATTTTTTTCTGTCTAAAAACGCTATAGCAGTACATCTCTTTTAAAGAACCTTCTTGATAATCATCATCTGCTATACTTACCTCATAAATTATCTCACTTATTGTATTTACAATAGCATCTAGTTCTTCCGAGTCAAGATAAGGACTATTGACTAGTTTATCTAAAACACTTTTATCATCAAGAATACTCAGAAATATTCTTTTCATTTCTTTATCATCAGAAAAATAAATCTGACTAATAATTTGACTCCACCCATTCAGATAAATATTTAAATTATTCCTCCCATCATATATTCTCAGCAGCCCTTCAAAATCATCCTTAAATTTTGAAAATTGACTTAAATATATAATAGCCAAGATTTTTTCTCCAATAAAATCATCTTTATCTTCAAAGTTGTTCCAGTTAGATATTAGTTTACTAAAAAATATATTCTGCGAATCATTTAATTTACCCAATCTATAACTATCGACCCCTCTACATAATTGGTGAAGGTAAATAGAATTCTGAGTTATTTTTTCAGTTATTTTGGGATACTCTTTTAACTTATCATTTAAAAAGTCAATAATACTTGGGTTTAAAAAATCCACCTTACTTTTATCATCAAAACCTTCTTTCGTAAAGGTAAGCCATGAACCATCTAGTTTCCTTAAAGATTTCTTAAAGTCAAATGTCGGATTAAGTTCCAAAGTATAAAGTGAATTTATTAACCACTCTTCCTCAACAGGATAAACATCGAATTGTAATAAAGAAAATAACAAAAATTTTTCTTCATCTTCCAGATTGCAAAATAAACTATTATAAAGTTGAATAGGATGATTAAGATAATATACTACATAGTCATAAAAATTTTCTTTAGATTCTTTAAAATTCCTTGCTATCAATTCTACTAACCTAGGAAAATAATTTCGATGACGTATAATTCTTTCCCAATCTCTTCCAATAAGACTATTATATTTTTCTACAAGTTCTATTTTATCACCACCTTCAAGGTAGTGTAACTTCCGTTCAAATACTTTCCTAAAAATATAAGCTTTGTCTATATCAGAGTATTTATCCAAATCAATGATAAATCTTCTTTTCTCTGTAAATTTTTCATCAATTAGTTTTTGAAATTCAGAATTCATTAATGTTGCATCTTGAAGAATTTGAGTTCGAGAGTTTAAACAAATAAAAAGGTTGTTAGTATTAGTGGAGGCTGAATATAATTTTCTTATATCTTGCAATATCCTCTCTCCAACATCAAATTTATTACGTCCTAAGAAATCATCAAAAACCACAAAAAGATTTCTATTTTCGTTACATCTATAGTTTCCATTGTATAATTTGAGAACCTCGTTAATATCTTCTACTCTACGAACAATGATATCAAAAGTATTTTCATTATTATTTAGAAATAAATTTCCAAGCATTGAACAAGTTGTTGTTTTTCCAATTCCCGCTGGCCCTTGAATTAATACAATATGTTCCCTTTGTAGAGTATGATAGGCTTCCCCTAGAAAATGCGTTTCAACAAAGTATTTTAAATCCAAATCTGAAAAATAATCCTGAGATTCTGCTTCTACCCATTTCAATCTTTCACTCCTCAAAATATTGGAGATATCTTTTTCCAGTAATCCATAATTTATAAAAATATCTCTATATTCTTCCTGCTGAGAAAAAGTTGTTAACGTAGAAGAGAAAATAATATAATCGTCAGTCGGAATTGCATCGGGGATTATTTTATCTGCGTAATCACGAATCTCCTTTAAACCCGCAGGAGATAACCCCATACTTGTAACAATAACGTAATTGAAATCAGTTTCCCAACCATATTTTTCCTTAGTTTGAGCAATCTTATCAATTTCTTCTTTCAATAACTTTACAGCAGTAGTATTATTTTTATTTATCTGCCAACGCTTAGCTTGAATAATAAGAGTAGGAGATTTGATATCATCGATTCCATCAATACCGTCATCTCTCCCTTCCTTAAATCCATGTAAACTCTTATTTTCAAATTTTTTCTTTGCAATCTCAATGGCAAAATTTTCAAAGTCTGATGTAGTCATTCCATCAGCACGAATACCAATATCCATAGTTCTCCTAATTTTAAAATCCCTACAAATGTTTAATCACATTATACACTTTGGACTATTCTATGTTCTTCTTATTCTTTCTTTAGTAAGACTAATAATATTTGGATACCTATCATTCAGTTCATCAAGATATCCTGCCTCTAAGCCACATAAATCCTCAATTAAAAAATTTGGTAACAATTTATTGTATACTCTATAAATATCAGCAGATATATCCATCACAATTCTATTTTCCACTAATAGCTCTACTGACTGTTTTAAAGATAGAGGATTACTAATCAATTTCGTTGAGTCTAAAGGCTCATTTTTTCTCCAACCTCTGTAACTAAGCTTCTTATACAAGTTTGTATACTCATTGGAATCTATGATATTCAATGACTTAGCACGCATTATCATCATACTAATTGAGACTTGCCAAATTCTTTTTAGATACCTGTAGTACTCTAGATCATTTTCATACCCAATGAGAGAAGTTTTAAACGAATCCATTGGCAATAGAAATTCAGCCGCAAACTCATTCGCTTCGTCTTCCATTTGCTTATATTCAATTGCTCCCATGTCTTGAGGTGACTTACAATTTTCATGCATTAACCAATGTCCTAATTCATGGGCTAAACTAAACTGCTGACGATAGAATGAATACTCTGTCCCTTCTAACATAACAACATAATACTCATTATCATTTACTTTAACAGCTGAACCAAAAGCATCAACTTTATCACTCTGAGTGTCTATTCTAGAAATAACAAAACCTTTCTCTTCCATCAACAACGACAAGTTATCAATTGGTCTATCTCCAAGTTCCCATTTCTCTCTTATGTAGCTTGCGTATTCTTGTGGAGTATAGTCTAAACCAGAAAGACCCCAGTCAAGATTTGGAAAATCAATAAATTCTCCCAAATAATCTCTTATTAAAGCAACATAGTTTTTATTTATTTCTGCAGGCATTTTTTCTGTTTGAGTCGCTGTGTAACGACTTCTAAAAAATGTGCCTGTAGAACTTAAGCTAAAATTATCATTTCCAAAAAAGAAATCTCTCGGAAACTTTAATTTCTTTTCCAATATTTCTAATGATTCTTCACTTGGCGTTGCTCGTCCTTTTTCATATTTAGAAACCATTTGTTTTGAAACGTTTAAAAACTCTGCAATCTGAGTAATACTTTTTTTGTTAAAAAGTCTTGCCTCTTTTAAACGAGCACCATTAAAACTAATCTGAAGCATTATTTACTCCTGTTCTATATAAAATATCATAATTTAGTATTCTCTTCCTTCTTTTCAACAGGAAAACTAACATGCTTTCGTGACTCCAATTGTTTCTGTACGTCAGATTTCAATGCAACAAGAGGTTTTTCAGGATTATTTCCACGTCCATCTTCTTCAAGTTTTGTAAAATCAAATTCTGTGATATTTACAGCATCAATAAATTCACAAAAGGCATTTACCTGATTAACAATCACTTCTTTAGTTTTTTTATCAAAGGTAACAACCCTAATCTCATCAATCGAATTATAATGATCTCCCAATAATTGCTTCGCTTGTTCAATTTGTGAATCACTCAACCCATCATCATCCAGGTCATTAAATAATTCAATGGATAGTTTACCGTCTTCTTTTCCATTTAAATGAGAATTTTTCGCACGTGCTATACAAGTAAGATAATGATGCTTTTCGTATTTATCAGTTACATCTTCAAATCTTTTCTTCATCATAAAAACATATAGAACACCCTCAATAATTACTCCTCTTGCCGTCCACAGAGCCCCCATATACATAGTGGGTGATATTAAATCATTTACTTTAGCGGTATTTACAATATCACGATAAATAAAATCCCAAGTTAAAATTGGTAGACTATTCTTAGTTTCAAACTCATTATCATAAAATATTTTCTCAATATCTCTCTTGTGACTTGTTGAAAATACTTGAGCAAACTTAAAGATTTGGGTTGGTAAATTTTCCATAGAGTACCTCATTTAATTTTATAGTCTTATTTTAAGATTTTATTTTAAAAAAGTCAACTATTATTGGTTTTTATTGTTATTTTTTATCTCCCTTATCTATTTGGATACTTTTAATACTTAGATCACGAAACTAGAAAAATCATATTGTTATTTTGAATGAAAGTTCTATCATTAATTTAGCTACTCTGTATTCCTAAAAATTAGGTGTTCCAATTTACTTTGGGAAAGGCAGTGATTTCCTTTGAAAACAGGTGTAAAGCTGTTATATTCGTTCGCTAAGGTTAATCTTAGAATCATTGTAAAAAATTACATTCGTTTAGCAACTTAATATTGGTTCTTCTACAATATATTCACACCAAAAAACCCACCCAATGGGCAGGTTTCATCTGTATTATTCAGCTAGATTAAGCTTTACCTTCTGAACCGAATACGTCGATACGTTCTTCAACTGATGCTTGGATAGCTTTTACACCGTCAGCCAAGAATTTACGTGGGTCGAAGAGTTTTTTCTTGTCGTATTCTGCTTCGTTTGCTTCATAGTCACGAGCAAATTTACGAGTTGCGTTAGCGAATGCGATTTGGCATTCAGTGTTAACGTTAACTTTCGCAACACCAAGTTTGATAGCTGCTTGGATTTGCTCATCAGGAATACCTGATCCACCGTGCAATACGATTGGGAATCCTGGAAGAGCTTCTGTCAATTTTTGCAAGTGATCAAGGTCAAGACCTTCCCAGTTTGCTGGGTAAGGACCGTGAATGTTACCGATACCAGCTGCCAAGAAGTCGATACCAGTTTCAACCATTGCTTTAGCGTCTTCGATTGGAGCCAATTCACCTTTACCGATGATTCCGTCTTCTTCACCACCGATAGTACCAACTTCAGCTTCTACTGAGATACCTTTAGCGTGTGCTTTTTCAACAACTTCTTTAGCCAATTTAAGGTTTTCTTCAACTGGAAGGTGTGAACCGTCAAACATGATTGAAGTGTAACCAACTTCGATACACTCAAGTGCATCTTCGTAGTGACCGTGGTCAAGGTGGATAGCTACTGGTACAGTGATACCCATTGATTCAACAAGGTTAGCGATCAAGTTGCGAGCAACTTTGTAACCACCCATGTATTTAGCAGCACCCATTGAAGTTTGGATCAAAACTGGAGCTTTTTTAGCTTCTGCTGCACGCAAGATAGCTTGAGTCCACTCAAGGTTGTTTGTGTTAAATCCACCAACTGCATAACCATTGTCACGAGCTGCTTGGACAAATTTTTCTGCTGAAACGATTGCCATTTTATCAGGCCTCCTGTATATTTTTATGGGTCATCCCATTTACATTGTTCATTTTATCACTTTTTGACAAAAAAATCTAGTTTTTCCCGCAGTTTCGATTGAATTTCTTCTAGCTTCATCTATGTAAACCCTTTCTCTCCCTAGTCTTGGGCGACTTTTGGAAAAGCTATGAAGAAGGTCAAACAATTCTCCTGCACCTCAAAACGATAAGGTAATTTTTCATGTTCTAATAAACTCTTAACCACAAAGAGCCCCATCCCAGACCCTTTGGCCTTGCGACTAGCATTGTCAGAAAAAGACTGGGCTAGTTTTTCTTGTTCTTCTGGGCTACAGCTATTCTCGATAAAAAGTTCCCCTTCTCTTTCTCCAATTCGAACTAAGCCACCTGGAACAGAGTGCTTAATGGCATTGCTGATGAGGTTAGAAAGAATTAATTTCATGACAGATGGGTTTAGATAGGCCTGCTGATGGCTCAAACTATTGGCTATCTGGAGCTCTCTATCCTTGGCTAGTAAAGCATAATCCTTAACCAGACTTTGCGTCATCTGGTGTAAGTCAATCTTTTCCCTATCATCTCGTAATTCCTGTACAGAAGAGAGAGAAAGTATCTGGAGAACATGGTGATTAAGTTCATCCACAATTCCTAAGGCAACTCCCAGATAGTGGTCTCTATCCTTATAACGCCCGACATTTTCTTTCATGTTTTCGATCAGGATTTTCAAACTAGCCAGCGGTGTTTTCAATTCATGAGAAGCCCCTCGTAGGAATTCGACCTTCATCTTTTCCAGCTGGAGAATAGCTTCATTCTTGTCATGCAAGTCCGCAATAACAGTCAAAAGATGCTGGTAGAGGCTATTGATTTGTTCCTTGAGATCACCAATCTCATCCTTAGAATCCACGCGCAATCGCACTTGGGCATCCAAATCCATCATCCGTCGGGTCACCCGCTTGATTTCCAAAATCGGGGCAACGATAGTCCGAGCATATATGTAGGCTACCAAAAGAGAAATTAGAAAGGACGCCAGCAAGGTATAGGGAAGAAATTGAAGACTGATTTGCTCTGCTTCCTTTTGCAAATCCATGGACGCTAGAAACTGGAGAGTCATAGTCCCACTATCTTGCGTTTTTACCTCGCGTTCTTCAATGAAGAGTGAAGTTGTCTGGCGGTCTGTGTCCAGAGGAAGACTTTCCTTGACCTCCAACTTGTCCTCGGTCATCTCTCCCTTGACCGCCCCCTTGATCTCACTGGTCTGGGAATACAAGTCTAAGACTTGCTCGATACTTTGCCTATCTTTCCCTTCTAGGGACTGGGCAATGGCTGTCGCTTTCTGGCCAATGGTTTCCTGACGATGGGTCAGATAAGTCGAAGGAAAGAGAAAATAAATGGCTAAATGAAGGCAAATTACCAGAACACTAAAAATCGAGAAGGTATAGATAAATATCTTTGTAAATAAACCTGTTCGTTTCATTTTCGCTCCAATTTATAACCAACATTGCGCACAGTGAGGATGCAGTCCAAGTCCAGCTTTTTCCGCAATTCCTTGATATAGACATCAATGACACGGTCAAAGGGAACCTCATCTGTCGCCTTCCAGACAGCATCGATAATCTGAGAACGAGTCAAGGCCCTTCCTTCATTTTTAACCAAATAATCAAGAATTTCCAACTCTTTAGCATTGATGGCTACTTCCTCACCTGCTAGGCTTGCACTGTAGCTCTCAAAATCCACCTTGGTATCCTTATAGGAGAAGATTCGTCCCGTATCATAATAGCGCTTGAAAATCGCATCTACTCTCACTTTTAAGAGAGAAAGGGAGAAGGGTTTTTCCAGATAGCCATCTGCCAGAGAGGCAAATGCACTCATCTTGTATTCCTCATCCTGAAAGGCTGTCAACATCAAGACAGGAACCTGACTGGTTTTACGAATCTCAGCTAGCACTTCCAGACCATTGAGCTTGGGCATCTGGATATCCAGTAAAACCAAGGCTACTTCATAGCTGGAAAATTGCTCCAGAGCTTCCTGACCGTCCGCTGCTTCAATGGTTTCATAACCACAATCCGTCAAATAGTCACTGATCCCCTCACGAATCATCTCTTCATCTTCTACAATTAAAATTTTCATAGAAAAAACGTTTCACATTCCTTTAAATTTCTTGTAAAGCAACTTGCTTTCATCCTGATAAACAGAGGATTTACCAAGACAAAACAGATAAAAATGCTACCTATATTATACCCCATTTAGGGGAGAATAGGTAGCAAGTTTGTTATTCGCTATCCAGCAGAAGCTCTTTTGGTTGTTTTCTGAGGAGATTGCTTGAAGCAAGCGCCATAACGAGAACCACTAGAACCAAGGCTAGGACAAAGACGATGATAAAGTCTGATGTCTGAATGGAAATATCTAGGCTTGACAAGGTCTTGCTAAAGCCATCTACTTCTGCACCACCACCAAGGTTAGAGGCTTGAGCCGCCTTGCTAGCCTGTTTGGCAATACCAGAAGTTACATTGGCAAGAACAGTATTTCCGATTGCACGCGCTGTGTGAGTAGCTAAGAAGTAAGCAGAAACAAGAGCAGGGATGGCAATCAAGATGGATTCAGTGATGAATTGACCCAAGATACTTGCCTTCTTGAGACCGATAGAGAGGAGAATACCCACTTCCTTGCGACGGGCATTGATCCAAAGGCTGAGCAAGAGGGCAAGGAGAAGAACTGAGAAACTCAAGCTGCCCCAGAAGAGGAGGTTGGCCATCTTGTACATACCAGAGATGGATTGCTCAAGAGCTGGGTAGTTAGAAGAACTCTTCACAAGTGTATAGCTCTTCCAATTGATACCACTGATGCCATTCAACTCTTTCATGACATCATCCAAGTTCTTGTCCGCTGTTACAAAGAAGGTTGCGTCCCCATAAATAGCTGTGTCTTCTGTGTATCCATAAAGTTTTGCAGCTGTATGGATGTCTGTGATGGCTGTATTTTCATAGAGTTCTTGTGAGTAGGTTACTGCTGACTTATTATGACCATCAAAGAGTCCCTTGATTGTCACTTCGACTGTTTCCTTGGCACCTTTTTCATTGTCTGCATCGTAGATATTAGAGTCTAGTTTGACCTTGTCCCCTACTTTCCAGCCGTGTTTGGCTGCCAAGTCCTTGTGCAGGAGGATCTTGTCCTTGTCGTCGTTTGTTAGGTGCTCACCTTCGACCAGCTTATAAGAACCAGAGACAAACTTGTCTTCTTTAGAGGAGTCATTGACACCTGTAATCATCAAGCTACTTCCAAAATGTTTGGCACGGTCAGGTGTCAGATTTTTCTTGGTATCTGGCGTTTCGATGAGTTCATATCCAGTCAAATCTCCAATGGCATTAATGCGTTTAACATAAGACTCGATGGCCTTGTTTTCGGTGATTTTTTTGATATCTTCACCCTTGATATTCCCAGCACCACGTGGCGTCCCTTGATTAACGCGACGATTGATTTGCATGGAGAAGCTATTGGTGATATTTTTAAATGTCTCCTGAGAAGCCTTGGCAGTAGCTCCCTTGATCGACAAGCCGACCAAACTCAAGCTCGCCATGAGGAGAATAATCAGGAAGATGACAATCGATTTGAAAAATTTCCTTGTAACATAGGCAAATGCGTTGTGTAACATAGGTTCCCTTTCTAGATTTGATTTAATAATTCTATCAAAATAAGCTCATATTATTTAGTAGTATTGCGAATTTCAGTCAGTTTCTTATCCTTCAACTCAAGTGTAATATCTGACGCTTGTGCCACTTCTTTGCTGTGAGTTACGACGATGACACATTTACCTGTTTTCTGGGCAAGTGATTTGAGCAGTTCGACAATATCTCCAGCAGTTTTAGGGTCTAGATTTCCTGTTGGCTCATCTGCTAGAATCACTGGAGATTCTGAGACCAGACTACGAGCTATGGCAACACGTTGCTGTTGACCACCTGATAACTGGAGAACATTCCGCTTGATCTGACTTTCATCCAAACCAAGCTCAAGCAGTGTATCCTTGCTTGCCTTTTTGTTGACCAAGCGGATATTTTCCAGCGGAGAAAGATAATCTATCAAGTTATAATTTTGAAAGACCAAGGAAATATGGTGCATGCGATGGTAAGAATAGCCCTTCTTACGAATGTCCTCTCCTTGAAAAAGAATCGAACCTTCAACAGGACTATCTAGACCAGCAAGTAGGGACAAGAGAGTGGATTTTCCTGCTCCTGACTCCCCAATAATACTGTAAAATTTTCCGGGTTCAAAATTATAATTGATCTGATATAGGACTGCTTCAGCAGTGTTCTTATAACGGTAGGTAACATCTTGTAATTGTAATAAAGTCATGATTTCTCCTTCTTAACTAATAGATGATAAAATTTCTTTAGGCGATTTTCTAAATAAGAATAGGAAACAAAGGGCTACAGATAAGCAACTAAGCAGAACTAGAAAAACATAGGATTCTGCAAAAGATAAGACGCTGGTTGATAAACTGCTTGCTTTGGCTAGTGTATCTTGTAAGCTTGCCTGATCTCCACTTGCTAGGACAGTTTGGAGCAGATAGGATGTGATGGCGTTTCCTGCAGCAAATGCTGGAAGCAAAGCACCGATAGATACCAAAACTACCTCTAAACAGAACTGTAGGAAGATCGAGCTCTTGCCTTTTCCAAGTGCCAGAAGGATTCCCACTTCATAGACCCTTTCTCTCAACCAGAGAGACAAGACCAGAATTAAGGCCCCTGCTCCTGCTATCAACATTCCATAAAGGAAGATGGTCAGGAAGGTTTGGAAGGTTGCTACTGAGTCTTTGATTTGTTCAAAAGCCTTGTTTTCCTTCTCGACTTGGTAGCCTTGATTTTCCAAGGCCAAGTTTTCTACCTGCTTCATGAGTCCGTCCATTTCCTTAGGATTTTCTACATAGAAGCGCGCTGCACTGACTTGAGCTTCACCATTTCCCAAAAGGCTTTGGCTACTTTCATAGTCTGTAAAGACCTGGTTTTCACTGAAGTCTGAAGACAAGCCTGTAAATTTCTCTTGTTTTTTACCAGAAAAGATGCCGACAATCTCAAACTCTACTGTTTGTCCTTTGCCAGATTCTGACTGTCCAGCATCCAAGCGAAGCTTGTCATGAAGCGAAAGATCGCTCTTTTTAGACAACTCTTCATGAATCAGGATTTTCTTGGAATCCCCTTTTTGAAGGTGTCGCCCTTCTTTTAGATTGAAAGCCGAGCTGGTAAAGGTCACATCCTTGGATGAATCCTCAAGAGCTGTTAAGCTCACCAAGTTCTTGTCCGCAGCTGACAAGTCATCACGTTCGACGCTCTGCTCACCACTCACCGCTTCCTTGTCTTTCAGTTTTGCGACCGTCTCGAGTTCAGGAGAGACATTTTCCAGTCCCTTAATCTTGCTTACAGATGCTAGGTCTGACAACTTGAAGGTCTGACCATTTTCTATCTTCTTAATAGAAAAAGATGTGTTGAGTGATTTATAAAGATTGGTTTCCACTGTTTTGTTGGACTTCATCAGAGTCAAACAGGCTGAAATTCCAGCCAAGAGGACCAATAAAATCAGAAATAAAATAAAACTTCTCAGTCGTTTTCTGCTGACATAAGCCCAAGCTCTTTGGATTGGATTCATTTGTCACCTCCATATTTGTAAGACTATTATAAAATTCAAATATGAAATGTTTATGAAATGCAAAAAAAGAGCAAAAATTTTTTTGCTCTACTTGAATTAGATGAAAACAAAAGAGCTAGCCTAAGCCAACTCTTATCCTATGCGGAGAGAGGGACTTGAACCCTCACGACCTAAAGCGGTCACAGGATCCTTAGTCCTGCGCGTCTGCCAATTCCGCCATCCCCGCGTCGATTACTTTACTAGTATATCAACTTTTAGGACTCTTGTCAATACTTTTTTTCAAATTTTTTTCATTTCATCAACTAAATTACTCTGAAAGTTCATTTAGCTTTTCATCTACTAACTTAGCTCCAAGTGTATTTTTGAAATGGCCTAGGGCAAATTGATGATTTTCAGGCCAGATAGAAGCAACAGCTGGTTGAACAATCTCGATGTCATATCCTAGATTATAGGCATCTATAGCTGTATGCAGAACACAGATATCCGTCAAGACTCCAGTTAAAATAACTGTAGAAATTCGACGCTCTCTCAAACGGATATCCAGGTCAGTCCCTGAAAAAGCAGAGTAATGGCGTTTATCCATCCAAAAGACACGACTGTCTGAACCATGCTCTTGATAAAATGTACCCAAATCTCCGTATAAATTGCGTCCACTAGTCCCAATCAAATTGTGAGGAGGAAATAGCTTGCTTTCTGGATGGAAACAATCGTTTTCTTCATGAGCATCAATGGTAAAGAAGATGTAATCTCCTCGTTCAAAAGCTAATCGAGTCACCTTGCTAATGGCTTCCGAAATAGCTTGAGCTGGAGCACCTGCTGTCAATTTACCACTATCGGCAACAAAATCTTCTGTATAATCAATCGAAATCAAAGCTTTAGTCATTAGTAATCTCTTTTCTTCACTTCTTCAAAAATATCTGAAATCAAGACCTTAAGGTAGGTTCCCTTCATTCCAAGTGAGCGACTTTCAATAATTCCCGCAGACTCAAGTTTACGAAGAGCATTGACAATCACAGAACGGGTAATACCGATACGGTCTGCAATCACAGACGCAGTCAACTGCCCTTCATTTCCATTTAATTCCCCTAAAATCGCTGAAACAGCACGGAGTTCTGAATAAGAAAGAGTGTTGACTGCCATGGTGACGGCAGTACGGCGACGGATATTTTTCTCATCTTCTTCTCGTTGGAAGTTAAGAAGCTGAATCCCAACAACGGTACTGGCAATCTCAACAAGGATCAAATCCTCATCTTCGAATTTCTTATCATTGCGCCAAATAATCAAAGAGCCCAAGCGAATTCCTGATACATGAATCGGTGCAATGGTTGTCAAGCCATCTGGAAAATCGGCACGACTTTCCACAGGGAAAATACTTAAATCATGATCCACTGTCAGATTGGCTTCTGTATCATAGATCATGTTCGCACCTTGAATGTAGTCATCCGGAAAAATTTTAGTTTGGAAAAATTGCTCTACGCGATCTGTATTGGTTTTATAACGCATAAAATAGCCAAGGAGACGCCCCTTGCTGTTAACAATACAAGCATTACAATCAATAATATCAGCAAGCTGACGTGTAATCGCATTGTAAGGAAGTTCTTCCTGCAACTGCTCCTCCGAGCGCTTCAGGATAGAAGTAATTTTTCTAGTTTTTTCTAATAAATGTGCCATTTTTCACCTCGAATTTAATCGCTACCATTATAACATAAAAAGCTTGAATTTTCAATTATTATCTGAAAATTGCTTATTTAATTGCAATTTAGACTAGCTGAAATATTTTAGAAAAATAGATTTTTATCATTGACAAGCTAATTTGTTTTTGATATTATATTATCATAAGAAGATGACTGGATAATACCTTTCCATTTCACCTATCCTTTGCTATCACCATCTTCTTTTACCCTCGGTCTCCTTATATAAAAAAGCGATTCATTTTGAACCGCTTTTTCTTATTTATCGCCCTTGTTACGAATAACAAAGCCTGTTTTCTTTTCGCTTGAAGTAGTGCGTGGTTTTTTATTATCCTTACGGTAACGTTTTTCCTTATCATAACGATCATTTCCACGACTTCCTTTTTTGAAATCATCACGGCGACCATTGCCACGGCGTTCGCGATCACGACGGTCATCTCCACGACGGCCTCCCTTAGCTTTACCACCGAAGCCATTACCTGATGGTTTAAATGGCAGTGGTTTTTCACGTGCAATCTCCACTTCTGGAAGGCTATCCGGATCTTGAACAGTCAGACTCAAGATATACATGGCCAATTCTTCTGGAGTAAATTCGGCAGCCAACTTACGAGCATCCTTGCCAAATTTCTCAAAGTTGCCACGGATTGTCTCATCTGCAAAATCACGTTCGATTTTCTTGAGAGCCACCTGTTTTTTAGCTTGGAAGGCTTCTTCTGCACTTGCAGGTTTGAGGCCTTTCATGCGTTTCTTCGTCAAGTTTTCAATAATTTGAAGGTAGCCCATTTCGTTTGGAGCAACAAAGGTAATCGATTGACCTGACTTACCAGCACGACCTGTACGACCGATACGGTGAACATAACTTTCAGGATCTTGTGGAATATCGTAGTTATAGACATGGGTCACACCTGAAATATCCAAACCACGCGCTGCCACGTCTGTCGCAACCAAAACGTCTAGATTACCGTTTTTGAAGTCACGAAGAACACGAAGACGTTTGTTTTGGTCTAGATCGCCATGAATTCCTTCTGCACGGAAACCACGGATTTTAAGACCACGAATCAATTCATCCACGCGACGTTTGGTACGACCAAATACGATAGCAAGCTCAGGTTGTTCCACATCCATGAGACGAGTCATGGTATCAAATTTTTCTTGTTCTTTAACACGGATATAGTATTGGTCAACTAATTCTGTTGTCAATTCCTTAGCAGCAATCTTGACATGCTCAGGTTCTTTCATAAACTGAACACCGATACGTTTGATAGCATCTGGCATAGTTGCTGAGAAAAGCAAAGTTTGACGGCTTTCGGGAACACGGGAGATGATGGCTTCGATGTCTTCAAGGAAGCCCATGTTAAGCATTTCATCCGCTTCGTCAAGGATGAGGGTTTCAATGTCTTGTAATTTCAAGGCCTTGCGTTTAATCAAGTCCAAGAGGCGACCAGGTGTTCCCACCACGATATGGGCACCAGATTTAAGAGCTTTAATTTGTTTTTCAATGCTTGATCCACCATATACTGAGCGGACTTTCACTCCCTTACTACGACCAAAGCGGAACAATTCCTCTTGACTTTGGACAGCGAGTTCACGAGTTGGAGCGATGACCAAGGCTTGGATGGTCCCTTCTTCTGTACGGATTTTTTCAAGGGTTGGCAAGCCAAAGGCTGCAGTTTTCCCTGTACCAGTCTGTGCTTGACCGATAACGTCCTTACCTTCAAGGGCCAAGGGAATAGTTTGTTCTTGGATCGGACTGGCTTCTACAAATCCAGCTTTTTCAATCTCTGCTAGCAAATCAGCAGACAAGTTTAATTCATTAAATTTCACATTATTCTTCTTTCTAAAGGTGGTGCGAAGCCACCCTATAAGGCTTAGTTTATACTTTTCTTTTTATGACGTATTTTCATATACTGGATACAAAATCGTGTTGCTTCTTTTCCACAAAAGAAAAGTACTGTTTTCTTTGCAACCTATCTAGTATAACACAAGACCAGAGCAAAAGATAGCCTAATCCATCGATAAAGTCATGTAAACGATTTTTTGAGAGAATGAGGCTGAAATTTTTACTATTTTGTAAACTTTTTAAAAGCGTAGCAGAATTGTGCAAAAGTTTTTTTCTTGTGCTAGAATGAAAGTCGAAAAGGAGGAATTCTAAATGTTAACTTATGATTTAATCGTTATCGGATTTGGTAAAGCTGGTAAAACACTAGCTGGTAAATTGGCTTCAGCTGGCAAAAAAGTTGCCCTCGTTGAACGTAGTAAAGCTATGTATGGTGGAACTTGTATCAACATTGGTTGTATCCCAACTAAGACTTTGCTAGTTGCTGCTGAGAAAGACTTGTCTTTTGAAGAAGTAATTGCTACCAAAAATACTATCACTGGTCGCCTCAATGGTAAAAACTATGCTACTGTTGCAGGTACAGGCGTGGATATCTTTGATGCGGAAGCTCACTTCCTTTCAAATAAAGTTATCGAAATCCAAGCTGGTGATGAAAAACAAGAATTGACTGCTGAAACTATCGTCATCAACACTGGTGCTGTTTCAAACGTCTTGCCAATTCCAGGACTTGCTACAAGCAAAAATGTCTTTGACTCAACAGGTATCCAAAACTTGGACAAATTGCCTGAAAAACTTGGTGTCCTTGGTGGCGGAAATATCGGTCTTGAATTTGCTGGTCTTTACAATAAACTTGGAAGCAAAGTTACAGTTCTAGATGCCTTGGATACTTTCCTACCTCGTGCAGAACCTTCCATCGCAGCTCTTGCTAAGCAATATATGGAAGAAGACGGTATTGAATTACTTCAAAATATCCGCACTACTGAAATCAAAAACGATGGTGACCAAGTGCTCCTCGTAACTGAAAACAAAACGTACCGTTTCGACGCCCTTCTCTACTCAACTGGACGCAAACCAAATGTAGAACCACTTCAACTTGAAAATACAGATATTGAACTAACTGAACGTGGTGCTATTAAAGTAGACAAACATTGTCAAACAAACGTTCCTGGTGTCTTTGCGGTTGGAGATGTTAATGGTGGTCTTCAATTCACTTACATTTCACTTGATGACTTCCGTGTTGTTTACAGCTACCTTGCTGGAGATGGCAGCTACACACTTGAAGACCGTCTCAATGTACCAAACACTATGTTCATCACACCTGCACTTTCACAAGTCGGTTTGACTGAAAGCCAAGCAGCTGATTTGAAACTTCCATACGCCGTTAAGGAAATTCCTGTTGCAGCAATGCCTCGTGGTCACGTAAACGGAGACCTTCGCGGAGCTTTCAAAGCTGTTGTTAATACTGAAACAAAAGAAATTCTTGGAGCAAGCATCTTCTCAGAAGGTTCTCAAGAAATCATCAACATCATCACTGTTGCTATGGACAACAAGATTCCTTACACTTACTTCACAAAACAAATCTTCACTCACCCAACCTTGGCTGAGAACTTGAATGACTTGTTTGCGATTTAAGTTGAGATCTAATCATATCGAACAGCCCTCTTTGGGCTGTTTTTACTTCTGCGGAATCTCAAATCTGTCTTTTCCCTCTTTTATGATATAATAGAAACATGAAATTAAAAACTACTTTGGGCCTCCTAGCTGGGCGTTCTTCCCACTTCGTTTTAAGCCATCTTGGCCGTGGAAGTACGCTCCCAGGAAAACTTGCCCTTCAATTTGATAAAGATATTTTACAAAATCTAGCTAAGAACTACGAGATTGTCGTGGTCACTGGAACCAACGGAAAAACCTTGACAACTGCCCTCACTGTCGGCATTTTAAAAGAGGTTTATGGTCAAGTTCTGACCAACCCAAGCGGTGCCAACATGATCACAGGAATTGCGACAACCTTCTTAACAGCCAAATCTTCTAAAACTGGGAAAAATATTGCCGTCCTAGAAATCGATGAAGCCAGCCTATCTCGTATCTGTGACTATATCCAGCCAAGCCTTTTTGTCATCACGAATATCTTCCGTGACCAGATGGACCGCTATGGTGAGATTTATACAACTTACAAGATGATTTTGGATGCTATTCGTAAGGTGCCTACTGCCACTGTTCTCCTTAATGGAGACAGTCCACTTTTCTACAAGCCAGCTATTCCAAATCCTGTACAGTATTTTGGTTTTGACTTGGAGAAAGGCCCAGCCCAGCTAGCTCACTACAATACCGAAGGGATTCTCTGCCCTGACTGTCAAAGCATCCTCAAATACGAGCACAATACCTATGCAAACTTGGGTGCCTATATCTGTGAAGGCTGCGGATGTAAACGTCCTGATCTCGACTATGGCTTGACAGAATTGGTTGAGTTAACCAACAATCGCTCTCGCTTTGTCATTGACGGACAAGAATACGGTATTCAAATCGGTGGTCTCTATAATATCTACAACGCCCTAGCTGCGGTTGCCATCGCCCGTTTCCTCGGTGCAGATTCGCAACTCATCAAGCAAGGATTTGACAAGAGCCGTGCTGTCTTTGGACGTCAGGAAACCTTCCATATCGGTGATAAAGAATGTACCCTTGTCTTGATTAAAAATCCAGTCGGTGCGACCCAAGCTATCGAGATGATTAAACTAGCGCCTTATCCATTTAGCCTATCTGTTCTTCTTAATGCCAACTATGCAGACGGAATTGATACAAGCTGGATCTGGGATGCTGATTTTGAACAAATCACTGACATGGATATTCCTGAAATCAACGCTGGCGGTGTTCGTCATTCTGAAATTGCACGTCGCCTTCGAGTGACTGGCTATCCAGCTGAGAAAATCACTGAAACAAGCAATCTGGAACAAGTTCTCAAGACCATTGAGAACCAAGACTGCAAACATGCCTATATCCTAGCAACTTATACTGCTATGCTGGAATTCCGCGAACTGCTAGCTAGTCGTCAGATTGTTAGAAAGGAGATGAACTAATGGTTTATACTTCACTTTCCTCAAAAGCTGGCAATTACCACTATCAACTCAACATTGCCCACCTCTATGGAAACCTCATGAATACTTATGGTGACAATGGAAATATCCTCATGCTCAAGTATGTGGCTGAAAAGCTGGGAGCCCATGTGACCGTTGACATCGTTTCTCTCCATGATGACTTTGATGAAAACCACTATGATATCGCCTTTTTCGGCGGTGGTCAAGACTTTGAACAGAGTATCATTGCAGACGACCTACCTGCTAAAAAAGAGAGCATTGATAACTACATCCAAAACGACGGTGTAGTTCTGGCTATCTGTGGTGGTTTCCAACTATTGGGCCAATATTATATTGAAGCTTCAGGTAAACGTATCGAAGGGCTCGGTGTCATGGGCCACTACACCCTCAACCAGACCAATAACCGCTTTATCGGTGACATCAAGATTCATAATGAAGATTTCGATGAAACCTACTATGGCTTTGAAAACCACCAAGGACGTACCTTCCTCTCTGATGACCAAAAACCACTAGGACAGGTTGTCTATGGAAATGGAAATAACGAAGAAAAGGTCGGCGAAGGGGTTCATTATAAGAATGTCTTTGGTTCCTACTTCCATGGGCCTATCCTCTCTCGTAATGCCAATCTAGCTTATCGCCTAGTCACTACTGCTCTCAAGAAGAAATATGGTCAGGACATCCAACTCCCTGCCTATGAGGACATTCTCAGCCAAGAAATCGCTGAAGAATACAGCGACGTCAAAAGCAAGGCTGACTTTTCTTAAACAAAGTAAAACTATATCAAAGAACTCCACTATCTTGTCGGAGTTCTTTTTGTCTTTTCTTTTACCCTTCTCCCTTGCATTTTCTCTCATTTTTTGCCAAAATAGAGGGGTAGAAAGAAGGTAGCATATGTCTAAATTACAACAAATCGTAACATATCTTGAATCAGAAAAACTAGACGTCGCTGTCGTATCTGACCCCGTCACAATTAATTACCTCACTGGCTTTTACAGTGATCCCCATGAACGCCAAATGTTCCTTTTTGTCCTAGCAGATCAGGAACCCCTCCTCTTTGTCCCAGCCCTTGAGGTTGAGCGTGCAAGCAGCACTGTTTCCTTCCCAGTTGTGGGCTATGTGGATTCTGAAAATCCATGGCAAAAAATGAAACATGCTCTTCCACAGCTTGACTTCAAACGTGTCGCTGTTGAGTTTGACAATCTCATCTTGACCAAATATCATGGCTTGAAAACAGTCTTTGAAACTGCTGAGTTTGAAAACCTCACTCCTCGTATCCAACGCATGCGCCTCATCAAATCAGCTGATGAAGTACAAAAAATGATGGTTGCAGGTCTCTATGCGGACAAGGCTGTTAAGGTTGGCTTTGACAATATTTCTCTTGATAAGACTGAGACAGATATCATCGCCCAAATCGACTTTGCTATGAAGCGTGAAGGTTATGAAATGAGTTTTGATACTATGGTCTTGACTGGCGATAACGCTGCAAATCCACACGGCATTCCAGCAGCAAACAAAGTTGAAAATAATGCTCTTCTCCTCTTTGACCTTGGTGTTCTAGTCAACGGCTATGCGTCAGATATGACTCGTACAGTCGCTGTCGGTAAGCCAGACCAATTCAAGAAAGACATTTACAACTTGACTCTTGAAGCCCAACAAGCTGCTCTTGACTTTATCAAGCCAGGTGTAACTGCCCATGAAGTGGATCGCGCTGCCCGTGAGGTCATCGAAAAAGCTGGTTACGGCGAGTACTTCAACCACCGTCTCGGTCATGGTATCGGTATGGATGTCCACGAATTCCCATCTATCATGGAAGGAAACGACATGGTCATCGAAGAAGGCATGTGCTTCTCTGTTGAACCAGGTATCTATATTCCTGGTAAAGTCGGTGTCCGTATCGAAGACTGCGGTGTTGTTACCAAAGATGGTTTTGACCTCTTTACAAGCACCAGCAAAGACTTGCTTTATTTTGATTAATATTCTTCGAAAATCTTCCCACAATAAAAAAGCATAGTATCAAGTTTTTTCAACACCTGATACTATGCATTTTTCTTATTTTTAGAACTTTTGACTCAGCCTCTTTATACTCAAAGTGCAAACTAGGAAGCTAGCCGCAGGTTGCTCAAAACACTGTTTTGAGGTTGTAGATAAGACTGATGAAGTCAGCTCAAAACACTGTTTTGAGGTTGTGGATAGAACTGACGAAGTCAGTAACCATATC
>NZ_JUPG01000106.1 GCF_001074825.1 Streptococcus pseudopneumoniae | reverse complement strand
GTATGCGGTAGAATTTTTTAGAACGCCTAAGTTCATACATTTTTTAGGAGAACATCACCGAGTTTTAAAAAAAGACTGAACAAATTTCTTGCTCAGTCTTGACATTGATACACTTATCAGGTATCATTAATTAAAGACTGAGTAAGAAGGACGAGTTCTTACTCGGTAAGGCGAGAAGTGTTAGCGCACTTTTCGTCTTTTTTTATTCGATTAATTTAAGTAGATTATAACACATTTTTACACACCGTGCAAGCATTTTATGTTTGATTGTAGCACAAAAAGACCTTTTTTTTCAAAGGCTGTTGTTGTATAACTTTTTATATACTTTATTATGTACTTCTATTGTTTTCGGAAGTAAGATAATCTTTTACTATCAGGGTAACATTGATATCTAGATGTATTTTCTTTACCCGTTTTACTCATTCTTTTTTTAATGGTATAAGCAGAAACTTCCTCTAAAGAAATAAATTTTTCATAATCTTCTCTCCAGTTGCCAAAAAATAGTTCCCTCAAAGAATCTTCATAATTTAAAACAATTATCCTACTCATCGTTTCAGCTCCAGCAAGTGTCCAGTACATTCCTCTTTTTTTCATTCTATAGGTGACCTTACGATGCTGACTCTCCATTATCCCGATTCCTGCATGACTGAATCCCCTTTGTTCAGCTGGTTTAGTGAATTGGAAATTTCTCAATATTTTACTCTTGAACTTCTCAAATGACTCTTGTTCTTCTTCTGTCTCGATATAACTTTCAGTTGTATCTAGGACAGTTCTCATTAACTGCTTGTCATGTTGCTTAATCGCCTGGAAAGCTCTCTCTAATAGATCTTCAGAGTAAAATTTTAAATAATTCTTCAACTCCTTATTTACATGGTACGCATCCCAGAAATGTTCGTGGCGCTTAATTCGTAAAACCTTCGCAATATCTTTGAAAACATAGGGTGTATATCCATGACCTCCATCAGAGTTCGTAATCAATAAAGTCTGATCCGTAACTTCGTAATTATTGAATAGATAATCGATTACCTGCTCCCTCACTAAGCGATTGTCAAGACCAATAAATTCCTTTTTGTCCAGGAGCTCAAATCGATTGCTGCCAACTTTCTGGCTCCCTGTATGAACTACAAAATGGGATAAATCGTAATGCTTATTATCCTTCTGTGTGTCACGTGCTTTGACCATTACACCATCACCCTCAATATAAATAACCTGGGCTTTTCTTTTGCTAACCTCTTTATTCTCTTCATAATATCGATAGCCTTCTCTTTCCTCCAATAGCTTCTCACAGATTTTTACAGCTTTTACCACAATTGGCTTTGTTATAGAGATGTGATAAGTCAATTGAATCACCTGGGTTACTTTATCATATGGCATCAAAGTAGATAATTTGGCCACCTGATACATAAATTCCCATGAGAAGCGGACGTTCTTCTGAAGCCCTAACTTTTCATCTACTGGAATGACCCAATGATCTCCCTTTTTCCAACGTCTTCTTCTGAAAGTAAACTCACCAAATGTAAAAGCGACGGTTCGCTCCATTGAATGAATACAGGTATAGCCCTTTGCTTTCATGACTGGAATCATCTCCTCATCATACCTAGAAACAAAGTTATAAAATTCTTTTGCATTTTGAAACAGCAATTGATTTTTTAGTTCTCTCTCATCAAAGAAAGCCATTCAGAATCCTCCCTTATTAAAATTACGCTTATTTTAATAAATTTTGACCTGAATGTTCAAATAATCCTTTGTTCTGACAAAAAAAGAGCCTATCTTTTCAGATAAACTCTTACTTATCATACCAGGGTTTCTCTTTCTTACTCAAATAGGATTTGCTCATGTCAATAGTGAATATAGCCATTGGAATCAAAATGATACTCCATAGAATTGTCACAATTCCATCTGCAATAAAGGAAAAACCACCTGTAAAGTGAAGTCCCAAATACAGTAATAATACAACTGGAAGGAAAGCTGGAGCGAATTTTAAAACGGCCAATCCTAAAACGACTATAAACACCATACTAAGACCAAATGTCTTATAGAACATATAGATAGCTATAGCTCCGATAAAAATAAAGAACAGCTGAACAAGTCTTTTAATATCAATGAAAATCATCATAGATTCCTCCTACTTTATCAGTAATATTTTAAAATCTCATCTGTTAAGTAAATTCTATTGGGTAGATTGGACCCTTGGCGGACTTCTTCAATTAAACCATGATTCTTTAGCTTCTTTTTCAAAGAAATCACTTTGCTTTTACCTGATTGAAGAGCCTCCATTAGCTCCTCTATAGGGTAACATACAAAAGTATTTCCATTTTCATCATATCCTTTTAATTCAAAGTCAACTGCAGCTCTTAAACGATTTAATAAAAGCATGTAGAGAAAAATTCCACTACTCTTCAAATCATTGAACTGTGGGTTGTCTATTATTGGACGAGGAATAAAGAATTGTTCTGAATCTGTTGCTGCTGAAGAAAATTCTGGAATATCTGATAAATTTGATAAGTATTTCATTATTCCTTCTCCATTTCAAGTGATTTTTCATCTGAACTGGAAATATTAGACTCTGCCTCGTGCAACTTTCTAAGAAGTTCCTCCTTCTCTCTCTTTTTCTTCATATCACGAACATGCTTTTTCTCTGGTTGTGGATCTTCATCGTCATTATCATTTTTCTTCTTTATTTCTTTACTAAAATCTATCATAAAAAATCATCCTTTCCGATATCTCATTACTTAATTTTTTTCTGCATCTTTTCCCATTCTCTTATAATCATCTTCTCGATATAAGATGAAGCTGATTTCTCACCATGATACTCTACTAAAGCATCTAACATATCATATCGAACATTATGATGTAAAGAGAATGGATATCTTTGCTTTTTATTATAGCTCTCAGGAGACTTTCTAGCCTCCTGATTTTGTTTCCTAGACGAAGGAGTCTTTTCTCTCTTTGGTGTACTTTGGAATGTTTGTTTTACTTGTGCGAATCGATTCTCTGTCATGCTACCTCTCCTTCTAACACACTCAAAATATTTTCATATACGTAGTTTATATTATCATAAAACTTTTGATGTGTCTCTTTTTGGTTAGCTGTCATCTCTTCATGCTGCTCAAAGACACTCTGACTGATCACAAGACTCTTGGCCATGAGCTCTTTCTCCTGGATAGAACCTAGGTAAGCTGAGTCTTCTTCAACAACTTCTAAAAATTGTTTACAGGTGTCTGTTACATTGTTTCCAAAGTACTTAATCTTATTTCCAATAATATAAGGTTCTGCTTTAACATAGCTTTTCTTAGTAATCACTTCGATAGCTTCGCTCTTAATGAAGTCTACAAAATTTTTTAAAGATAACCAGGCACGAAAACCATTAAGAGAGGCATCAGAAACAGCCAAGACAATATCTGACACAGCTATAAAATTTGCTGTAACTAAACTCTCATCATTGTGCGTATCAATTAGAATGACATCAAATTGTGCTTCTAACTCTTCGTAATGTTCGCTAAACCACATAAACAACTGGAGATATTTGTTGTTTCGACTAGCAAGATCTAACTGCTCATCTGTCAAACGCTCATCACCACAAATCAAACTGAGATTTTCTGATATTGGAACAATTTCGTACTCTCCAGTCGTAAATATATCATAGACAGTTTTCTCACATTTTACATCAAATGTTCTTGTCAAATTGCATTCCCAAGCTCCATCAATGAGTAGTGTTCTAAGTCCTTTGACACGTGCCAACCAATCCCCTTCATTAAAGGTATCTGTAGTCTTACCACCGCCACCTTTTCCTAAGTTTGTTGTCTGAATCTTCATGATTCCCTCCTTTGACAATTGTATATTTTGTTATATAACTTTTTATATACTTAATTATACCTAAAACAACTTTACTTGTCAATATAAAAGCACAAAAAGTTATATAACTTTTTGTGCAACTTATTATCCGTATGTACCACCTATATTTCCACCAACATAGGCTTTTAGCTGGATTTGTTGAACCGTAGTATTGAAATTTCCAACGAAATAGCTGTTCTCTTCTCCATTTTTAGTTAGAACAACTAAAAATTGAATAACATCATCTGATTCAGTTGGCATCACTTCCAATTGTTCAGGTTGAAAATCATACTGATTCGTCAGAAGAGCCATCGCAAAGGTTTGAACCATCGCATTCTGTGTCATAGATAAATGATTCTCGATTGTTCCCTTGATATTTGGCAGAAACTTCGTCTTTTTTATATCTGCTACTGCTTCTTCAAAGGCTTTTAACACTTCCTTTTTATCTTCCAGTGCTGCCTCTGCATAGGGACGTTCTAGTTTTAGCTTAGCTGTCCGATAATGCTTTTCATCTGCTGTTTCCTCTTTGGAAGACGGTTCGTTTTGAGCAGTTCCTGAAGAACTCACCTGAGCTGTTTCCTCTATTTTGGTTTGTTGAGATGGTCTGAAACTCGACACAATCCCTATTCCTGCCAAAATTAATAGAATACCTACTACAATTGATACAACCATATTCTCTTTTATCCAATCAATCATCTTATCTCCTCCTTTTAATTTGAACTTAATTTAGCTTCTCTGTCATCTGGATAAGCAAAAGAGATTACCTGTTCTTGCTGTTGAGATTTAGTCCAAATACGATAATTCCATGTATATGGAGTTTTGAACTGATCCCAACCACTCAGAGGTGTATTTTGTTCTACAAACAAGATGGAACCATTCTCAAAAACATGACATACAATACCAGTATGGCCATATCCTCCGCCTCCTACCTGTGAAGAAAAAATTGCGCCTCTTTTAGGTGTATTCTTAACTGAATTTCCAAATATTGCAGCCCATGCAGCCGCTTGATTTTTCCCATCTCCCTTTACTGAGCCAGAATGGCCCCATAAGTGATTTCCCATGCTAATTGTAAGATTCACACATTGCCCAGCATCCTCGTCATTTCCAGGATTGTACCATCCTGTAGACTTGGCATAATCCATGCCTAAGTTCTTAGGATCAATAATGAATGGTTTCAAGCTATCTGGTAAGTCTTCTGGTTTATACCCCCACGCAGTCGCATCCGAAGGGACAGTTCCCGTTCCATCGGTACTGTTACCTGACTCTCCACATCCACTTCTTTCAACTGAAGAAGATACCGCACTATCTGAAGAACTGATATCTTGTGTACTGGATCCTTCATAAGGTTTCTCGCCATGAGCAGCAATAGCTTCCTTATCAAGCCACTGATACTTCGTACCTAGTTTTTGGTACATATCAGTTAGTTTGCTCTTATAAGTTCCATCTGTGGCCCATCCGCCATCTGCTATAGCAGATAGGCTAGCAATGCCATTTGTATTGTTTATAGTTCCTGTATAAAGCGTCTGGTGAGCCATAAACTCGGCTTTCCCTACAATCCCCGCATCATAGCTAGAAAACCAAGTATAAGCTCCTCCTGTGCCGTCTCCAACGTTTACTCCAGGCTTTGTTCCTGTTAGGTCAACACTGTCTTCACCATACGTCGCAAGAGTAACTGGAAAATCGCTTTTTCTGGAGGTTTTAACACCTCCCATGTTATGAGCCTTCCAGAAGGAAGTACCATTAGGATTTGTAAAATTGAACCCATTCTCTATCATTGTTTGAGTGATAGAGGCTGAAGGTAGGAAACCTCCTGCCTTCCAAGATAAGATATAGGCTTCCTTATGCTTTTTTACAAAGTCATCGATGGAACCATCAGCTGAAGAAACTGTTGAGTCGCTAGTTGAAGATGTTGTTTCTACGGCACCACAATTATTTCTTCCATTATTGGTTACAGCTCCCATTATCCCAACTAACATGGTTATCCCAACATTGAAAATTAATAGAAGGACTACAAGAGGGATGAGGATCTTCAGTTTAAATATTTTTTTCATGGATACCTCGCTTATCTACCACAATCCTAATATTGTCCGCAAAATTCCATAAAAAACTAAAAATACAATAAACCCTATACCTATTTTCTTGAGACCGTTCAAAAACTCCTTATCTCGTTCCTTTTGTGCTTCCAGACGTTTTGGATCTGATTCTCCTTCTGAAGCGAAATAATCTCTTTCTTGTTTCATGCGATATTTACGAATCAACACATATTGATCAAATCTCTGCTTAGTCCTTGCAATCATTCCTAGTTTATTTTTTGCCATTCTGGTTTACCTTCCTCTCTTATTCAATACCACCATAGCGCTCGACTTCAGGAGCTAACAACTGTTGGTTAAAGACTAGATTTCCAACCCCTGCAATGTTCATGAATAACTGTCCTTTCGCCAGACGAGGCAAAGTCTCTAGTTCAGACTGATTCATTGAACCAGATAAGGCGTTAGCTAGTAGAGGAACACTGGTTTCGTCCGTCTGAGCAAAAACTCTATATTGCATCAGACCAAAAATCCTCTGGACTGCCGTTACGTACGGATCCTTATGAGTGCCAATCCCCGTCTCAAACAGAATCCCTCGCAGTGAATTAACAGACAATACAACACCAGCAAAGTTTTCGCCCATTGTATCAATCATATCAGCCAGAAGGTTGACACTACTTTCATGCTTAGGGTCAATGAGTGTCTGTGCCCCACTAATATTGACAATATAGTGCTGCATATCCATCTCCGTTAAGTCAGGACGTCTCTTCAGTAATTGCTTACAGCGTTTTCCGTTATTGACAATATCAGCCGAGACAAGTGAAAGAACAGAGAATATTTGAACATTTAACAAATGAGGGGCGTTCTTCAAACCTGAGAAGTCAAATGTCACAACTTGCTCTGAAGAAATATCTTGAAATTTGGTTGTCCCCTCGAAAATTTCTGCGTTTGTTGTCAATAGTTCGTTAAACGTATTGTAAATACGCTTAACAGCCTTGTGTTCGGCTTTATCCGCACTAGTTTGTTCCAGTTGACGTTTGTAGGCATCAACAAACAAAATAAAATCAGACAGAATAGGATACTCTTCCTTCACAATATCCGTCGCTTTCAGTTTTTCTGGATTCAACGACGGATTTCGAGCCCACATATTTCCCTCAATATAAAACTCATTCAGGAGAGTTCCAAATGTGATTAAATCGTCTCCTGTCACTTCATTATTCAGGAGTTTATAGATACTCTTCAGTTTCTCGATATGAAGGTTGTAAGATTTCTTCTTATCGATTTCAGTTCCTGCTTCATTGGTTACTGTTGGAAATACCTGAAAGATATTGATACGGTTAGCCTCACCCGATAAGTCAAGAATCAATCCATGTTGCTTTCGTGTCTGATCAAGAAACTGGCCAGTAGCATCAAAGTTACGAATATAATGCCCCTTCGCATAGAGACCGTCTGTGTGTTTCATAAGAAAAGATCGCTGTCCCATCTTTGGATTTCCAGATAGGATCATAAAGGATCGTGTTCTTTTCTCGTCACGTTCTAGAAAATTGAAATTTACCGCTCCATTTGTTGGAGTCCATCCCAGATAGAAACCTTTCTCATCTTCTAGCTTCGTATGATTAAAGAAATATCCACCAGCTATTGAGTGAGCTGGAGTCGGTATTCCTCTTCGATGATTGGGCAAATCAATCTGATATTCAGCTGGAATAAATGGGGCATGGTATTCAAAATCTAATTCTCCAGATAGAATAGTGGATTTGAATTTCGACGTTTTGTCTTTGACTTCTTCAACCCTCTTAAATAATTCTTCTTTTGTTGATGCAAACACAAAGACACGAATATACATCCCATACATAGCTATATTTCGCTTATCAATTTCACGGCTTAGTTTATTAAGATTATCAATCTCATCTAGTTCTTTCCGATTATTGGTTAGTTTGCTATTGTTTGTAATCCGTGTTGACTTCTCTTCAATAGAGTCCTCAATCTCTTTTTGAAGCTGTCTATTATCTTCCTTATACAGTGACAGGAAGGAACGTGTCCCAGGAATCAACAACAATTCAGAAAGCCAAAAACGATCCATCCCTTCAGTTGGATATTCATAATAGTGTAAGACTGTATGATATCCATCACCACTTATCCAGGAGCGGTCATCCTTTTGAAAATCAATATTTCCTTGCGGTTGAATCTGGCTAAGAAAGGCAAGGTCATATCCTTCATTTTTTAGTTGTCTTTGTCTACGTTTTGATAAATCAGGCATGCTATCCCTCCTACACTTTCTCATTCATATTGTTGTATTGCTTTATAATCTGAATTTTCTTCCTGTAGCTGATATCTTGTGGAACAAAATCATTATTTCCATAGGTTTTTGCCTTACGAACCAATTCGTCCAATTCGCTTGTTGTAGGTGCAAATAGCCACAGTATAAACTCTGTATTATAGACCTCTTGTCGGATATTTTCTTCAACTTTAATTTGGATTTGAAGCCAAATCTCACGATCTTTGAGTTGTAAAAAACGTCTATCGTTTACTGATAACTTAGACATATCTTGTCGTACTAAATCCAAATGATGGCGCAAGTCAGAAATTTGCGTGTCTGTATTTGTTGGCAAAGTTGTCGTCTCCACTTGGATATTCGGTCCAAATCGAGTCAACCAAGTTTCAAAATTTTCAATAGTTCTCATAACCTCGTTATAAGACATCGATCCTAAATCTTTACCTGGTATCTCCATCAGCTGCAAGTAGCCATAATCAACTAACTGGATATAAGCCTGGCTGTTTGGAATGATTGATTTTACATCTAACAACTCAACGCAAGAATGTAAATCAAAATATTCCTGCGTTTGTTTCTTCGTTTCTTGAATACGTCCCAGCGGACGTTTCTCATTTTTTGGGGATTGAATTTGTTTAATCGCCATTATGGTTTTCTCCTTCTGATATAATTCAAGCTGATATAACGTTTTCTTCTTCGTCTGAAGAAAAGAAACATGCTGTGCCAATTCTTTTTGCCACCGTTGGCAGGCAACACAAGATATAAACTCATAACTGGTGTCAACAAAATGAATGCGAACATCTGTATCCACTGGCTTTTAGGAAAGATTTTTAAGCCAACGCTCAAAGCGATTACGCCAGTAATTCCTACAAAAGCAATATCTAGAATAAGAAGACCTATAATCTTGATTTTGGCATAGATATCTCTAGGTACACCGTATTTTTCACCGTACATTGATTTCTCCTTTACATTTGTTTTGACACTCACATTATAATGAATAATCGAAAATATCTTTTAAAGGGACAATAGCATTTTTGCCATTATCTTTCAGGAAGTAATTACACAAAAAGTTATATACTTTTTTGCACAATAAAAGAAGCCTCAATCTTGAGACTTCTTAACTAAATCAAAGAATGATTCTTCAGAAAGAAAAGTAATCAATTGGCCTTCTGATAGTCTTCTAAGCGCTGCATCATGCTTCTTAGAACTTTTATCTGGATCAAAAAGATTCAACTGCTTGTGTCCTACAACCAATATATCTGTCCTAGAAGACACATAGTTTTGCACGATAGCCCCTTTACTTTCTAAAAATCGTATGGCTTCTTCTCTAGTTAGAGGACGTAAGCTTCCTGTGATAACAATATTCTTCCCTGTTAAATCCATAATTCATCCTATTCCTCCTCTTCAGGACTTTCAGCACCTGTGATATGACGCCCTCCCTGCATACGCTGTCCTGCTTGTTGCATCTGTTGGTTCATGTAATTCATTTGACTCATACTCTGTTGAAATTTTTGTTGAGAAGAGTCTGGTTGTTTCGGTGCTTGTGTCGATTCTACAACTGATTGAGATGAACCTTGGGTTGGTGGCTCCATTCCTCCAGTTAGATGAGATAAATCTTGAGTTGGTGATGCTGATCCTCCGGTTGGATGAGATGAATTTTGGATTGGTGGCTCCGTTCCTCCAGTTAGATGAGGTGAATCTTGAATTGGAGCTTCCATTCCTCCAGTTGGATGAGTTGACTCTTTAATTGGTAGCTCCGCTCCTTCAGTTTGAAGTGGTGGATCTTGAATTGGGGACCCTATTTCTTCAGCTGAAGGAGTTGAATCAACAATAGGTGCATCCGTTGTTCCTGGATCGATTGGTGGCTCAGGAATGTCAACTGGTCCAAATTGATCAATTCCAGGAACCGCATCGTTTTTCAAAGCGTTATAGGTCGCATTTTGAGCAGAGGCAGCTTTATCATCCAAGTTATTTAAAGCATTGCCAACTGCCCCTTTCGTATTTTGCATGGCTTCAAATGCTTTCCATCCTGCTAAATCAACCATATTACTTACACCACCTTTGGCCGCATTCATCAAGCCCTGGTCTTTTACAGAGTTCAAAGCACCTTGAATACCACCTCCAGTTCTTGCAAGGCTATTCCCCAGAATCTGACTTCCTTTAGACAGGGCATCTGGAGCTTTTTTAGCCATATCCATACCAAATTGACCAAGCGCCATACCCCCATTAAAGACACCTCCTGCTCCAGCCGCAAAGGCATTGCCCATCATCATAGCTCCGAGCAGTTGTTGAGCTGTTTCACTATGACCCGTTGAAACTCCAAGCCAGCGCTCGATCATGGCCACTCCTTGCATGGCTGCAAAGAATACCCCCACATAGACAAAGGCAGCTGCGAGACACTGTTCCCACATGTTCAGCCCATCAAAGAATCCGCCAGAAAGCTTAGATACTGCTGAAACAGATAGGATTGGCAAATCTCTGAAAATCTCAAGTGTTACACGCATAATGATAACTTCAAAGAAAATTCCTGCGAAGGCACCACCAATCGTTCTTAACAACTCTTTGTATTTCTTTGAGTTTGATAGGGAGCTATAACCAAGAATCGGAGAAATCATTGCTTCAATCAGAATATCAAAAACTGATTTGACGAGCTTAATGATCATGCTGACCAAGAGAATAGCTAGGATTATATACTGGAGGAACATTCCTATCCAGTTGACTTTATAACGCATATAAACCGATTCAAAAGCACTCAATTGATTAATGACTCGGTGTTCTGTAATGCTTTCAACCCCTGTATTATTGGAATTCAACTTATGGAGGAACAAGCCTTTAATTCCTGCTATTTTATCGTTTTTCTGTATATCATCTAACATTTTTGGATTTGTCGTACCATAGTTTGCCCCAAAATCAATCTTGGTCGCAAAATCTGCCGTATCCCGTTGGTCAGGGTTATCCGTGATATTATTGACAGGGGTAGAACCCTCCTGAACGGGCTTGATATAGCCATAATCATCCATTGGAAACAACTCTGTAGAAAAATCTTTGTATATCAAGACTTTTAGGTCTACTACATTATTTTTCATGGGCTGAAGAGCCAAGGAGGAAGTTGGTTGACTACCAGATGGCGCTTCGCTGGAGACTGTCTGGATAGACATGGCATCCTGTGCCACTGCTGTTGAGATGGTGGTCAAAGCTAAAGGCAAAACCGTGGTTACTGCAGTTACCAAAAGGAAATTAATAATAACCCCCTTATACTTTACTGGCTTAGTAAAAACGCCTGCGATAGCCGACACAACCAAAATCAGAGTAAACAAGGACGTTCCTAATATCTGAAACCAGTAGAAAAATTGACCAATGACTGTCTTCTGATCCCCCAAATATCCGAAAAGCCCAAAGAGCTTGAACATATTATTAAAAACATGTTCTAGACTGGAAATGATTTGATAAAAAGCTTTAACGATCCCTCCTGGTAAATAGGATAGATATGCCATAAATGCAGGAGTCGGTTCTAAATAGTTTCCCCAGTAGGAATAGAATTCCGCCAGTTTTTTGGCATTCTCGCCTGTGATTTCACCATTGAGTTCCTTGACCTCATTCACCAAATCTGAAAAGGTTTGATAGTGCACTAAAGGTACCTTCTTTCTTTTTAAGATACCCCTATCATATTCGATAATGACAAAATCGTTTTTAAAGGGACAATGAAATTCTGACAACAAAAAAGCCTCAAGTAATTGAGACTTTTCTAAATTAATCTGCTGTTCCATTGAAATCATAGAAAGCATTATCTTCTTTATAGCCACGACGTAGCTCAATGATTCGGATTTTTTTACCACCCTCAGTCAAGACGACTTGATAATAAGCCTCTGCTTCTTCAGGCTTACCTATATCCCTATAATCAACAGCGATTGTAAAATTGTCTTTGCCTTTCAGTTGACTTTCTAAACTAACAATAGTTCCCCTGAAAGAGGCTGGAATTGCCTTAACTTGTTCTTCTGAAAGCACACTGTAGTTAATACTTTCACCGTCGTTATTTGAAATGGTTCGCTTTTCTTTGTCAAATTTTAAGGTAGTTCCTACTCCACCTTTAAAATCAAGACTCTCATAACCATCTTCCTGTGAAAAGCCTGTATAGCTATCTTTTAGCACATTTTTAGCAATAGAATCAGGTGATTTTTGACCACAAGCTCCAAGTATAATCAAGGCTAAACCTACTAAAACAATTCTTAAAAAGTACTTTGCTTTCATCATTTATCTCCTAACCATTCTTTATTTTATTATAGCAAACAGCTTTTTTTCTTGCAAGTATTTATATAACTTATTATATATCTTTTTAGATAACTTCATCCGCAAAGAAATCATCTCCATCATCATAATAATCATAGTCACCTTGAATGACACTAGCTACAGCCGCCTGGAATAGTTCATCTGTAGATGTAAATGATTGGGATTGTACCTTTTGTCCTTTACTATGACGACCTGATAGTTTAGGAGTTTCTCCATTGTTGCTGAGGAGAGGCATGGTCAAACGTTGCCTCCAGTCTATGATGTTGTTGAAGGCTGTACCTGCATCAACTGCGATCTCCTGAAGTTCTAGCTCACGGTGCGCACTTTCGACTGGAATATCCGCAAGAGTCATCGATGTATCAAACTCCTCTTGTAAAAACATGTACTTGTAAGGGAAGCTGTTCTTATCATGTGCGAAGATTGGATCCGTTGTGACCTTACGTCCAGCATTATCCCGTCCCTTGACTCCACGTAAGATAACCGCTTCTCCTTCCTGGAGCTTGGCCAATTGTGTTGGTGTCAACAACTCTTGTTTTGGATTCTCGACAGCTACATTTGGATTGGCTTCGTCCAAGATATTGCTGGAGCGCCGTCTTCTGGTGATGGTACGTGTACCCAGGTCAGCACTAAATTTCTTATTGGTATCTGAAGATGTTGTTTTAACATAAACCTTCAATGAACAGTTGTCCATAATGGTTCGAGCAACATTTTGGCCGTATTTATCATCCAATTGCTCCAGATTTTGAATCCATAGGTAATAGAGAATGTTTTGTCCCAATCCAATAGATATTTTTGTATCCATGTGAGGAATCGCAGGGATATTTGTAAACTCATCTAAGATATGGAGAATTCGATTAATACATTTACGACCACTTGAGAGAGCAAGCTCATAGTTAGCATTGAATAGCTGATCTAAAAATAACGAAACAATCCCATTATACTCTGTTCGGTTTGGCGGTGTTACCAGGTAGATGACTTTCGGTTTATCTGAATAGACCAGTTCAATATCCGACTCCTGAAGAAGATTTTTGGTATCTTCTTTATTCTTAAGGACGGTTATATCGATATGATCTAAAATCGGCTTCTTGCTATACTCATCTAGTTCCAGACTATCTCCGTTTCTTCGATAGACTTTTTCAGCTGAAAATTGAAAGATTTGATCTCGAACAGGGGAATGCCCATTATTCTTATGATTGAAATCAATCGTTACCGTAAACTGATCTGGAAGTTTAGGCTCAATGGCATAAGTAAGATAGCCTTCCCCGTCAACTAAAGCCGTCGCTTGCTTTATATAATCGACTTTCTTTTCGACTTTACCCCACTTCTTCAATCCTGTAATCGTTACTTTAGCAGTTTTGTGCTTGAACTCATTTTTAAGTTGACTATTGGTGCTTGATCTCAACTTGACAGACAATCGACGTGGGAAGCCAACAGACTCTAAATCAATAGAGTTTTTAGAAGTCAGTTTGGCCACGTTGTCTTGCAAGAACAGGTTGATTCCTGTCATCATGCTAGAGTAGACATTCCCTTTAGTCTCATCACCACCAAAGTCTGAAGCACGAAATTCGATATCAGCCATTTGTCTAAATTTCGAGAATTGTTGTTGATTGACTTGTCTCAAATTATCAAAATAGACTGTGATTTTTGACTTTTTCGACACTTGTTGTTCTCTGCTTGGATTCTCGACGATTTCTCCAGCACCATCTACAAAGACTTCTTCAGACCCCATTGTCGCCAAGAATTTCGCAACGTTAGGGATCGTAATGGTATCCCAGGCATCGTCTTCACCATTTTGAACAGTTTCATTAGCTCGATCCATCAAAGCCATTGTAAGAGCATTAAACAGGGATATAGAAGACTTACGGAAGTATTCAGCATTTCCCTTCTCTCCACCTTTTTGTTTCGGATAAATGGATTCTGCGACTGCATTGACATAGGTTTGAGTTTTCTCATAGTAGCCCTTCTTTGCGGCAGCGATGGCTAGAGCTAGCGGATTGAAAGACATAGACCAATCCATATTTTGGAAAGAAAGAACATTGACATCATAGTCACGTTGCCTCATGAGTTTGTAGGAGGCTTGATAATGTTCCCCTTTCGGGTCTGCTAGTACCATCGATGGCTGCAATTCAGCACGACTGTTGATTTCAATTGCTGGAGTAATATGACCTTCACCCTTACCTGAACGAGTCATCCCAATTCCTAACAGATTCGTCGGCTTATCTTCAATGTAATAATATCCAGAAGGAAAAGCTAACATGCCTAAAATCCGCTCCGCATTTGTCACGTATCGGCTCATTTTTCTATTTTGCCATAACATTTGAGTTCTCAGTGTTTGTCCTGCTAAATCATGAGTCAGTTCATGAAGTACAGGAGCTCCACCTTCACCTGGATAAGTTAAATCTTTATTGGGGATCTTTTTGTATTGACGACGAATTTCATCAATCGTCACAAAACGGTCATCTCCTTCTTCATTGTTGTTATAGTCTCGAAACTGCTCGAAGTTCACCCAGGCAGATTTCCAGGCAATCACTAAGCCCAATAAAAAGATTGGAAATGCTAAAATAGGTGCTATCAAGAAGACTTTAGCATTCAATAAACTTTGAAATAAGAGGCTGTTTAAGTCAAAGTTTACGGCCTTACTAGCATCTTTAAACGACCAGGCACTAAAATAGAGAAAGCGGATTGTAGCTCTCAAAACAGTAACCAGGTAATTGGTTAAGATAAAAGCAATAAAGCTAAAACCTAATCCCATATAAACGAAGCTGCGATAACTTTTAAAATAAAGAATCGGTTTCATTTCTTTATCAAATCGTTTCCGTTCTCGTTTAACAAAAGGGAAAGTGTAGAACATCCTGAAGAAAATATTCCAAAGGATGAGAGAGACAAGCGCCAAGAGTTTAGGTATGAATGACTTCATCCAATTGAACAACCCTCTAATTGATTTGAACCATACTTGTTTCCAATCAATTTCTTTACGATTTTTCCAACCTCTTTTTATTGTCTGGCTTAAACTAGTCTTACCTGCTAATAACCTTTGATAATGTCTTAAAAAATACGGCTGGAAGAGTTTGAATAGGTAATAACCTGCGCCTCCTAGAAAAAAGAAGGTATTGATCCAACTGGCACGAATCAGTTGAATAAGGGTATAAAATACTACTTCAAATAACTCAAACAAACGACTACCCCCTTACACCTTCCAAAAACCATTCCATTTTTCGAGTATAAAAGCTCGAAAAGAGAAATATGTGAAACTGTAGCCTTGGAGAGGCTTTCTCATAACGGTTAAAGTAATTTTCTAACCATTTCTCCCCATCCAACTGAAGAATATTTAAGCGACTAGATCGACTTTGTTCTAAGTAATTGGTCACCTGAAGAGATTCCGCAATCAATTCATCAGACAGATAATTGTATTTTTGTCTTGCCATTGTTGCACTCCTTTCATATTATTTCTTAATTCCCCTCTATTCTAAGGGATAATATCAAATTCTTTGTTAAAGGGACAAAAGATATTGTTGTACCATAAGTTATATAACTTTTTATACAATAAATAAACCACAAAAAAAGCACACAAGTGTCCTTGTATGCTTTCAATCCCTTTAGAACGGGGAATCCACATCTATTGGTTCAGGATAGGATGGAGGATTAGAACTTGGTGTCGGCTGAGAAAAGCCCTGTTGTTCCTGCTTACGTCGGTTAGATGCCTCCTTATTTTCAAGGAAAGTGATTCCTCCTTGTTGGTTTGGTGAAATAAACTGATACGTCCGACGTTGATCTTGTTCATCGTTATATGGTCGTTGAATAATTTCTCCTTTTAAGAGAATTGGAGATCCCTTAGATAGGCTCTGAGCCATCAATTCCGCTTGTTTTCCATAAACTTGTACATGGAAGAAACTAGGGATTGGTTTATTTGTATCATCAGTCATACTCGAATCACAAACAAATTCAAATTTGAAACTGACGTGACCGTTTGGAGTTCGGCCCACTGCATCATTTGGAATGAATGCAACACGTCCAGAAGCGATAAATACTTGCATTTTTTCTCCTT